>CAJXVF010000066.1 GCA_913060845.1 uncultured Alphaproteobacteria bacterium
ATAATGCCCCGTCTCAATTTCATGCCAGCTGGCCCCCAGCGCACCCGCCGCCCGCCTCTGGTGTGGCTTGCCGGGGTTTTGAGCTTCAGTGCAGTAGATGACGCTGGCTGTCCACTTGCTTTGCCAGAAGCTTGGCAGCTTCACCGGTTGGTAGAAAACATTGCGCGGATGCAGCGTTAGCCGATCCACCGTCCAATCACGGACATCGGTATCCAGGTCTGCAAACAAGCGGCTTGCTGCATCTTCTTTGGATGGTCCCAGCGCCAGGTCTGTCTCTATGGAGGACGGACGGGTCACGATATCCCGGATTTTCTCACCATCCATCAGCGCCAGTGCATCGGCGAAGACAAGTCGGCTGATCCGCCTTGGTGCCCGCTCCGCCGCTGCAGCCATGACCATACCGCCGGACGACGTTGCGACCAGAACAACATCGTTCAGGTCCTCGAACTCCAGCAATTTAGCGATCTCAGCCCCATGAGCCTCTGTGTCGATGCCCGGTCGAAGCGCGTCAGCCCGCTCGGCGCAGCCGTCCAGCGTCGGTGCGAAGACCGTGTGGCCAGCCGCTGCCAACCGTTCCCGCACTGGCTTCCAAATCCATCCGCCTTGATAGGCCCCGTGCAGCAGTACAAATGTCGCCATCGTCATTCCACCTGATAATTAGCCAGTGCTTACAAGCCCGAAGGTGCTTCCAACGCCTTTAGGTCATTGGAGTATTTTAACGGTGCTTCGGTTTTTGCCTGCAGCTCATCTTTCGACATACCGGTAAGTATCTCCTGAACCACAAAGCCTTGCGCCGTCACATCAACAACAGCCAAATCGGTATAGATGCGCGTAACGCATCCGGGCGCTGTCAACGGTAAACTGCACTTTTTCAGCAAGCGCGGCCCGCCGGACTTCGTGTTGTGCTGCATCATCACGCGCACAGCCTTTGCACCAAACGCCAAATCCATAGCGCCGCCGACAAGCTGGCCCTTATTCGGAACCTGAGCATCCCAATTGGCTAAGTCACCATTAGCAGCAACCTCGAACCCGCCAAGCAGGGTCACATCAATATGACCGCCCCTGATCATGGCGAAGGCCCCAGCACTATCAATCACAGTACCGCCCGACGCCAAGGTGACGTTCCGGCTGCCCGCATCAACGAGATCCGGGTCTGCATGGCCAGCTTCAGCTTCTGGCCCAACGCCGACAATGCCGTTCTCAGACTGGTAGATTACTTCACGGCCTGCAGGCGCATAGCTCGATGCCAGAACCGGCATGCCAATGCCAAGATTGACAACCATGCCTTCTTCCAAGTCCTGGGCCGCGCGCCAGGCGATTTGATTACGGCTTAGGGGCTCAACCACGAATTTCTCCCGTATCGGGGGCTAGCACGATGCGCTGCACATATACGCCGGGCAGATCGATATCGTCTGGCCCCAAAGGTGTTTCCGAAAACGCCTGCACTTCAACAATCGCAACGTCCGCTGCTGGGGCCATTGCCATGCCGAAATTCGCTTGGCTGCCCCGGAACCGGACATTGCCGAAGCGATCTGCCTCCGCCCCGCGCATAATCGCGAAATCTGCCCTGAGCGACGTTTCCAATACACATGGTCTGCCATCGAACAAGCGCAACTCCTTGCCCTTGCCAAGCTCAACACCCGCCGCCGTTGGCGTGTAGAATGCGGGTATCCCAGCACCCCCTGCCCGAATACGTTCAGCAAATGTGCCTTGCGGACACATATCGATATCAAGCTCACCCGCTTGCCATTGCAGCTCATAATCGCTTGGGGTTTTGCCTCTGCCCCGTGCAGCAGTGCATACGGCTTTTTTCACACGCTTTTCAGCGAACAGCCCAGGCGCCTGGCCTTCCAGAAAGCGCAGACTGTTCACAATAACGGTGAGGTCTTTCGCCCCACACGCATCCAGCCCGCGCATCAAGTTGGCCGGCGTGCCAGCACCGCCAAACCCTGAAATCATGACCGATGCGCCATCCCGGACATCGATCAGCGCAGCTTCAATACTGTCTACGCGTTTATCGATCATGCAGTGTCTCCATAGAGGCCTGCGGTTCGGGCTTTGGCACGAACCAGCGGCAATAGAACATCCAGCACCGGCGTGGGCACGCCAGCAGCCCGGGCGAAATCATGGGCGCAGCCGATAATCGGATCGACTTCCATCTGCCGCCCCGCTTCAAAATCCTGCAGCATGGATGACTTATGATCCGGCCGTTTTTCGGGATCAGTATAATTGGCGATGTTCACATCCAGATCAAATCCATGAGCCTTCGCGACAGCCACGCCTTCCGCCATAACCGCCCCGGCAACATGGTCCATACCCGCCTGCTGCAGCGAGCCTTTGACCGACGCACCCGTCAGCGTGCAAACCGGCGCGCCATAGATGTTGATGATCAGCTTGGTCCAAACCTCCCGGCGGATATCCTCCAGAATAGGGGCTTTGATGTTCGCGGCTTCGAGCGCTTTCGCAATGCTTTTCGTCGGCGCATCAGATCCGCCGTCGGGCTGGCCAAGCGGGTATTCCGCTGGCCGCGTCGCTTTGTTGCGAATAACACCGGGGCGCACCACCGTATTCGGCGAATAGATCACGGCACCGATAGCGCATTCGGGCCTGAAGCCGTTCCAAATCGCGCCATCTGGATCAAGCCTAGCGAGCGGTCCGGGCGTTAATCCAGGCGCATCGAACGCATGGCCATACCACCAAGGAATACCGTTCTGGGCGAAGACCAGCGCTGTATCCGGGCCAATCAAAGACTGGGCCGCATCAGCAATCCCGGCGAGCGAGTGCGCCTTGGTGGTGAAGATGACTGCGTCCTGCGGGCCGAAATCCGCCGGGTCACTGCTGGCTTTGACGCGCGCGTTGATCGTGCCATCCGCCTCCTCCAGCGTGATTCCATCCGATTGCAGGGCGGCGAGCTGCGCGCCCCTAGCGATTGCTGCCACATCAAAACCAGCATGGGCAAGCCGAGCTGCCAAGAATGAGCCGACGGCGCCGGCACCGTAAATACAAATCCGCATGAGTTTGGATCGAGTCCCTTATCCATGAAAGCGATTGACCATCAGCCATTCGCAACGCACCCTTAGGCTTGAAAACGCGGCCGCGTGATAGTGATTGCCGCCCGCAAAACCAAAGGAATGTGAAGTATGAGCGAACCCGTTGTCGCCGCCAAGGTCCCTGCCCGCGTCGAGCTAGAGGCCGAGAAGGCCTATTTCTGGTGCACCTGTGGCAAGTCAGAAAAGCAGCCATTCTGCGACGGTGCCCATAAAGGCAGCGACTTCGCGCCTCTGCGCTTCAAAGCGGAGAAAACCGGTTCAGCTGCACTTTGCCAATGCAAGGCGACAGGCAAGGGTCCGTTCTGCGACGGAACGCATAACAAACTCTAAGGCTGATAATTTCCGACCTGCTACTGCATCAGTTTGAGTAGGCGGCTGTTAACCAAGCCTCGCTAGGGTGTCCGATCACACCACGGCATCAGGCTGAACGCCCTATGGGCTTCGATTTTCAAAACCTCCGCGCCCGTGCGCTTGAACGTTTGCCAGGGAAACTTGGCGCGCGCTTCAGCCTGGGTTCAAAGCACGAACCGGACGGCGCTGAAACCAACCACACCAGCGCCACCCCAATTTTGAACGAAGATGCGCTGGCCGCCCCAGATGGCGCAGGTGCGCTGATGATCCTGGATATTGTGTTCAGCGATTTTGATTGGTCGCTGACGGTCACAAACCCTATCACGCAGGAACGGATTATTGAGCGCCGGGACGACCGGGCCGATGCGCTCTCTGCTGATCCCGCCAGCCGCGCCGGTCCGCTCGATAGCCTGCGCGCGGCGATCCGCAGCCTCGAACCCGGCGAACGCGCGCAGTGTGGGTCTGTCCGGCTTTGGCCCGCGGATCCTGCAATTGAGATATTCGACAATCGCGCTGTCCGATCCTACGGCGCTGACCAATCCAGCATGGCGCAATTGGCAGAACGGCTGCTCGGCGCACCTGAATGTGGCTTCGATAGCGCGCCTTATGGCCGCCGCATTGAGAACGTGGCTGAGCGCCGACTGATCAGTGCCTGCCGGTTAGATCTCGCCCGCGCCTATCTGGCGGCGCTTGGCGATCTCTCTATCCGCATTACCTCCATAGCCCCTGCGACCGTCTCTTGGATGGCGCAGCCGGACGCGACCGAAACCCGCGCAGTACTGCATATCGGTATTGATAGCAGCTTGCTTGTGGTTTCAGACGCGGCAAGCGGCGTTGTCGCTCAGCGTCATATCCGTGTCGGCGCGCACGCATTTGCGGCCTTGGTGTCGGACACCAACTCCCTCCCCATGCCCGAAGCAGTTCGGGAAATGGCGGAGCGTGACATGGTCGGCAGGGCAGCATCTGGCGGCGGTGCAGCGCCCTTAGAAACACTCGCTGACGTCGCGCGCGAAACCTTGGCCTATTTCACTGAATCCCGCTTGGCTGAACCGCCCCGTGTGCTTGAAGCCATGGGGGCGTTCGCCACCGTTAAGGGGCTCGACACTCTGTTATCGGCGGCACTTGGCATTGAAGTCGCTGCAGCACAGCAAAATACGCCCATGGCGCATTCCGGCGCTGCAATTGACTTGAACTTGTTGCGTGGGCCTGATCTGCCGCTCTTCAGCGACGGTGCCAAAGAGTACCGTTTTCAGGATAATCGGCTGGTTGGAACGGAACTAGACGAGCGGACGCAACAGCGGGCCAAAGCAAACGCCAGTGGTGCAAAAGGCGGCGCGAAAACTAACAGCAAGCCGCCACAGAAGTTTTTTGGTCTCACATTGCCGCAATTCGGCAGTGGTGGATCTGAGATCACACCGGCCAAGCTTGCCGCCGTAAGTCTGCTGGGTGCAGGATTAATCGGGTTCCTGGCCTTTGATTTCGCGGTCAGCCCAGCTTCAGCCCGCCTTGCCCGGGCTGGCAGTGATTATGATGCAGCCCAATCCCGGATCGGGGCGCATGAAGCGCAGCTTGGCAAACTCCGCGCCGCCGCCCGCCAAGACGCATTCACCGGAGACGGCGCTGACAAAATCCTTTGGGCAGAGAAATTCGCCGCCGTCGCTGCAGCCTTGCCGCCAAGTGTGTGGCTGACTGGCGCCAATATCGCCAACACAGACAGGCGCATTGGTGATATTGAAGTCGTCACGACCAAGCTGGTGCTGCAAGGTGTCACCCGCGCCAAAAGCGACCGGCGGCTGCAAGATATCGCCCAATTCATTCAAAGCTTGGAGCAAGACGCTGCGTTCATGCGTGACTTCCGGCGCATCGTATTTGCAGGCCTTGGCTCACCCGGTGGCAGTGATGACGCTGCCGCAAATGGCGTCGCGTTCGAAGTCCACGCCTGGTACGACGAAAACAAGCGGAAGGCGACCCGGGACAGTGCGCCCAACGGTGCCACCGGGCTTATCTCCACCGCTGCCGGAACAGCCGCGAGCCGGGCCGCCGTCGGCGCCCGCCTAAGCGGCCAAGCTATGACCCAAACTGAGGTAAAAGCACTTCTGAAAGCACCTACCGTACAAGCCGCGATGATCTTTCTGTTGGGCCTTGTTGCGTTCGGCTATTCAACGCTGGTCGTATTGCGCGCCGACATCACGGAGAGCGCACGGATCGCAGCAACCGCACTTGGCCAGGACGCCCGCGCGCTCAGCCTACGATCAAAAGCGCTGGCTGCCGCTGCCAAAGCCGCGAAGGACGCGCCACCGCTAACGTCCGCCCGCATTCATTGACAGGATCGGCGCACTCGCTGGTGAGCACAACACTGCCGTCATGAGCATCCAGCCTCTCCGCGATACGATTGATACCTTTGACATCACCATCGCATCGGGCTATCGGGCGCTGATCGGGTTTGTGGCAGCACTAGAAGAATTGGACGTGGAGGTCGTAGGCTTCGGGATTGAGCGGCAGGCGCTGAAGGCCAGCGCACCGACGCTCACAGCAGCCGTCAAAATCCGCCCACGCAATGACGCCCGCCGCCTCGCTATCCCGCGCATTCAATTGGTCCGGGAAGCCTTATTCGCGGAGCAAGCGCGCGATCCGTTCCAGGCATTGGTATCTGACAGTGATGGCGATGGTGCGGAGCGTGTGGATATTACTGCCGCATACCGCCTGACAGGGGTCGCCACACTTGAACCGTCCGGCGAGCGGATCGCGACCATTGACCTGATCGATTACGTCATTGGTGATGTTTTGGATGGCCGCCTCGTCGTTAACGTGACAGAGGACCGGGTGCTGCTCGACAGCTTGGACGAACGCCGAAGCGAAAAATACGTCATCCGTTTCGCCCGGGACCCAAGCACAATCCAGCGGAACTAGAGCGCCGTGCGTCGCTTGCGACGCAGCCCGGCGCTCTATCACATTGATTGCGGGCAATTTATCCCGACTAATCTGATTCAGATTGGTCGGGAATTGCCCTAGTCGGGCTTTGGTCCGCCCGCAGCAGGTTTGCGCTGCACCAACCAAATCCCCGCCATCGCGACGACAAACCCGGCAATAGCTTCCGGCCGTAAAGTTTCGCCAAGGATCAAGAACGCCAGGATCGCGGCGACGGCGGGCGTGAGATAGAAATTCGACGCGACTTTGCCTGCAGCGCCATGTTTCAACATCAACAAATACAAACCCATCCCGCCAAGCGACACGCCGATGGTGAGGTAGCCCAGGGCCATAAACGCAGCCGGGGTCCAATCAATGCGCGGCGTTTCAACCAGCCCCATAATGACGAAGCAAAGCACAGCGGAAGCGGCCATTTGGGTCGCGTTGGTGGCGAGCAATGGCAATCCCCGCGCTGCATAGGCATGCCAGATCGTGCCGAACGTCATCGCAAGCACACCTGCAAATGCAGCGGCCAGCCCAACACCAACATCCAGCGTCAGATAATCCATGCCAGCGACAAGGCCCACACCGAGAATGCCCAAAAGGAAACCCAGCCACTGCAATGGACTGAACCGTTCACCCAGCACGGGGCCGGAAATCAGTGCAGTCAGGATTGGTGTTAGGGAGCCAACAAGGGCAGTGGTGGCAGCGGATACTTCCTGCATCGCTGTGAAAAACAGGCCGAGATAGAGGCCGTTCATCAGAACGCCAGCGCCGACGACGCCAGCCCAGCGCTGCCGAAAACCTCGCCAATCTGGATTTTTCTCACGGATGCACAACGCCAGAACAAGCAGCAACAATGCCGCTAGGACGAAACGGATTGTCAGCAGCGCCCAGGGCGTGAAATCGGGCAAGCCGCCGCGCGCAGCAACGAACGCGCCGCTCCAGATCAGAACGAAGATAAGGGGCGCTATGCGCAGCAGCATTTCGGGCTAATTCAATCAGCAGGTACAAAGCTGAGCTTGACCCTACAGGATCAGGCGCGCAGGTAAAGAACCGGCATTACAGGAACCAATGAAAATGCCCGATAGCGGCCAATTGCGGACGATCTCGCTGGATGTCGGCGGCATGCACTGCGCTGGATGCGCGGCGTCCGTCGAACGCGCGCTGCGGGCAACCAATGGCGTTGCCGACGCACGGGTGAATCTGGCCGTCGAGCGTGCGGATATTGATGTCGCGGATGGCGGTGCGAGCCCTGCTGAGCTTGAACACGCTGTCATCACCGCAGGATACCGCGCCACCGCCCGCACCGCTGGCCGCGCCGCCGCCGAAGCCCGCCGCATGGAAAAACGCGCTGAAGCGGACGCAGAAGCCCGGCGCGACCGGATGCATTTGATCATCGCAGCCATTCTAACCGCCCCCCTGCTTGCCCAGATGATCCCAATGGCGCTGGGTTCGCCGATGCATATTCCAGGCTGGATTCAGGCAGCACTAGCAGCACCAGTGCAGTTCTGGATCGGTGCGCGATTTTACCGGGGTGCATGGGCCAGCATGAAATCCCGTGCGCCCGGCATGGATATCCTGGTGGCACTGGGCACCAGCGCCGCCTATGGCTACAGCCTCGCGGTGGTATTTGGGTTCGGTCCAGCAGATGCAGGCCTGTATTTTGAAGGCGCTGCAGCGGTCATCTTGTTCGTGGTGCTGGGCAAAACATTGGAAAGCCGGGCGCGCCGGAATGCAGTGCAAGGCTTGGAAGCGCTGCTGGTTCTCCGCCCCAATGAAGCCCATCGCGTCTTGGCGGACGGCAGTACCGAAACCATCCCGGCAGATGATGTTCAGGCGGGCGATATCCTGCTGATCCGGCCCGGAGAGCGTGCGCCGGTGGACGGCATAATCGTTGATGGCCTGTCCGAATTCGATGAATCGCTGGTGACCGGCGAAAGCTTGGCCCTACCAAAAGGCACTGGGGACCGCGTGGCTGAAGGCGCCGTCAATGGCTCAGGCATGGTCCGGCTGGAAGCGACCCGCGTTGGCGAGGATGGCACCATCGCCCGGATCGCCCGGCTGGTGGAAGCGGCTGAGGGCGCACAAGCACCGACGCAAAAGCTGGTTGACCGGATCAGTGCGGTCTTTGCGCCCGTCGTGCTAGCGCTGGCAGCGCTCGCCTTTACCGGATGGTTGATCATCGATGGCGATCTTGAACACGCCATCGTCGCCGCCGTCTCTACCCTCGTAATCGCCTGCCCCTGCGCGCTTGGCCTTGCCGTGCCCGCGGTGACGACGGCGGCATCGGGCAGGCTGTTCTGCAAGGGCATGCTGATCAAGGA
>CAJXVF010000067.1 GCA_913060845.1 uncultured Alphaproteobacteria bacterium
GATGCGCGCACATCACACCGCGCCGGGTGCTGATCCCGTCATTCAACATTGCCTGCATGACGGCCCGCTGATCCATGCCCTTTGGCAAGCGGATACAGTATGTCTGCCAATTGCTTAGGGCATAGGCGGGCTCTGCTGGCGGAATGACACCAGAAATGCCGCGCAGGAGCGTCGCATAGCGACTTGCCAAGGCCCGTCTGCGAGCGACGATGCCATCAAGGCGACGAAGCTGCGGGCGACCGACAGCCGCTTGGATATCGGTCATCCGGTAATTGAAGCCAAGTTCGGGATAGCTTTCAAAAATCACGGTCGTGGCGGCGTGGCGCACTGTGTCGGAAACACTCATGCCATGCTGACGCCAGAGCCGAAATTTCTGGGCAAGGCTCGCATCATCTGTCGCAATCATGCCGCCGTCGCCAGTGGTGATGATCTTGCGAGGATGAAACGAAAAGCAGGCGGATTGGCCGAACGGTTTGCCAATAGGGCGCTGCGTTCCGGCAGCTTCGACATAGGCGCTGCCGATGGCGCAGGCGGCGTCTTCTACGACAGCAAGGCCAAAACCTTCGGCAACCGCCATAATGGCTGCCATATCGGCCGGCATCCCCATTTGATGAACAGCAAGGATAGCCCGGGTTCGCGGCGTCACGGCCGCCTGGATCAACGCCGGGTTGATATTGAAGGTGACCGGGTCGATATCAATAAAGACCGGTATCGCACCGCATTGGCGGATCACATTGGCGGTCGCGATAAAAGAATGGCTGACAGTAATCACCTCGTCGCCGTCCCCAACGCCGGCGCCAAGCAGGGCAAGGTGCAGCGCCGTCGTGCAATTTGAGACGGCGACCGCATGGGCGACGCCGATCCTGGCCGCGAATTCCTGCTCGAACGCCGCCACTTGAGGGCCTTGGGTCACCCAGCCGGATAAAACCGCGTCCCGCGCCGCATCAGCCTCTTCCTGACCAAGGTCCGGCTTTGCAATTGCAATCGACGGCAGGCTTTCAATGTGCTCGTCAGTCCGATCGCCCATTCGATGCCTCCGCTTTGACGTCGCCGCGCCAATTGTGTGCGATTTCATCCCGCAACATCTCAACGGGCGAGTGCCCTTCCATCAGATACCAAGCATGGAGCGCCTTCAGTCCGTCTTGGAGCGAAACCTGCGGCGCAAAAGCAAGGCGTATTTCAGCTTCGCGCGCATCAGCAATCAGCCGCAGCACATCGCCCGGGCGCGGCGGCTCGTATCGCACCTCGGCGCGCCCACCGGCGACGAGGTTGGAAATCATCCCCGCCAGCACATTGATCGTTACTTCCGCGCCAGAGCCAAGATTAATTGTCCGACCGATAGCGTCAGCGGCGTGACCAGCGGCCAGGATGCCGCGTGCGGTGTCCTCGACATAGGTAAAGTCCCGCGTCTGTTCGCCGTCTCCAAACACAAATAGCGGCTGGCCCGCCATCGCCCGAAGCATGAATTTCGGGATAACCTCGCCGCTGTCGCCCTCATGATGACAGCGCGGGCCAAAAGCGTTGAATGGGCGGACCATCACTGTAGGATAACCGTAAGTCTCCCAATAGCCGCGAGCATAACATTCACCAGCCAGCTTCCCCGCGCCATAGACTGTCATGGGGAAGGTAGGATGCGTTTCGGTCATCGGCGCGGCGCGCGCGGTGCCATAGACCTCGGAACTGGAAACATAGACGAAGCGACCGACGCCAGCCGCCCGCGCCATTACCAAAAGATCGAGTGTGCCAGTCGCGTTGACGTCATGGTTTTCGCGTGGCGAATGGATCGAGTGGCGTACGCCGAGGCACGCCAAATGATAAATCACATCCACGCCGGGCAGCAGCGCTTCGATGCGTGCGCGGTCCCGAATGTCTGCCTGCTCGAAGCGCAAGTGGTCTAGCCCGAGGCCGGCAAGGTTTTCAGCTGTGCCATTGACGAGGTTGTCAACCGCGATGACCCGCCCGCCAACGTCCAGCAGAGCACGAGTCAACGCCGATCCGATAAAGCCGGCAGCCCCTGTAACAAGCGCCGTGCCGATGAGATTACCGGTCATTCAGCATCATCCCGTGGCGGGGCAGAGTGTCTGTCGTCCATGATCTTCCGTCGCTCGAATGTACTGGTTTCGATAAAATAGAGGCCACGATTACGAGCCTCGTCCAAGGTTCGCCATAGATATTCGCCGATCACGCCGAGCATCGCCGCCTGCAGGCCGCCTAGGACGAGAACAACGACCATGAGCGACGACCAACCCGGTAACGGTTCACCATAGAAAGCGCGGAAAAACAAGACCACCGCGTAGAGAAAGCCAAATGCAGCGACCACAAAACCGAAGATCGTCATCAGTCGAAGCGGCAGACCGGAAAACGCGATGATCCAGTCCTTGGCAAGGCGGAAGCGACTGCCAAAGCTCCATTTTGGCTGGCCGTGCCGTCTCGGACGGCGGACGTACTCAACTGCCTCCTGACGGAAGCCGCTCCAGGCGATTAAGCCGAAGAGCGATGTATTACGCTCCGGGCAACCGTTGACCGCATCAACGACGCGGCGGTCCAGCAGATAAAAGTCAGCACGGGACAGATCAACGGTGGCAGACTGATTCGCGCCTGAATCAGCCATCCGCTGCAGCAGCTTATAAAACCAGCCACTGAACAAACGTTGCAGTCCCCGCTCATCTTCACGGGTCTGACGAAGCGCCCAGACAATATGGGCTCCAGCGCGCCAGCGCGCCAACATCGCCGGCAGCGCGGCTGAGTCATCCTGACCGTCAGCGGATACGCAAATGACCGCGTCGCCAGACGCTTGTTTCAGCCCCGCGCGAAGTGCTGTGTGGCTGCCGCAACGCCGGCTGAGGCGAATGCAGGCGACACGCGGATCACTTGCCCCTTCAACCGCCTGGAAAGTTCCATCATCTGAGTGATCGTCGACAACAATGATCTCGAACTGTCCGCCAGCGGCCGCGGGAAGGCAGTCCTCCAGGCACGCGATCAATTCGGCCAAGGTCTCACCAATATTGTCAGCCTCGTTATAAGCGGGGATCACGATGGAGAGCATGCTATCTGCCATAAATCTGATCCTATCTAGAACATCGAGTATGGGAGCATCCGCGCCGGATCACTAACAGCGGCCAATCCTGTCGGTCCGGCGAGCCGCATCTTGGAACTCAGCACTAGCGGCTGAACGGGAACAGGATGCAATCCCAAGTCATTCACCGCTTTAGGCCCTGGCGGCCTGTCGCGACGGCCAGTGCGTCACAAACGGCATCGATCTGCTCCTCGGTGATCTCCGGGAAAAGTGGCAGCGAGAATTGGGTCCGGCCAAAGCGCTCCGCAATCGGGAAGGCACCTTCCCGGTAGCCAAGCGCGCGGAAGCAGGGCTGCAAATGCACAGGAATCGGATAGTGCATGCCAGCGCCGACGCCGGCTTCCCGAAGGCTTGTGAGAATGCCATCGCGCACAGCTTCAGGCGCCGAGGCGGAATCGGGGACGAACGTGGCGTAGATGTGAAACGCGTGCCGCTCGCCAGTACCTTCGTTCGTCGGCCTATCCAGCCCAAGCGCATCCAGCCGGGCGTGATAGCGGCAAGCAGCCGCGCGGCGCGCATCGGTCCAGGCTTCTAAGCGCTTCAGTTTCACCCGCAAGGCCGCCCCCTGCAGGTTTTCCATACGGTAATTATAGCCTTTAAGGAGGTGGACGTATTTCTCCTCCATACCCCAATCGCGGAGCGCACGCATTTTCCGAGCATATTCGCCATTGGAAGTGACCGCCGCGCCGGCCTCGCCGACGGCGCCCAAGTTTTTACCGGGATAGAACGAAAAGCAAGCGATATCACCGAATGCGCCAGCGCGCCGGCCCCCATGCTCCGCGCCATGCGCTTGCGCGGCATCCTCAATGACCAGCAGGCCATGCGCGCGCGCGACCGCCATAATCCCATCCATGTCGGCCATTCGCCCATGCAAATGCACCGGCGCGATCGCCTTGGTTCGGGGCGTGATCGCCGCCTCAATGCGCGCGGGATCCAGCGTCCAAGTCTTCGGGTCGATATCGACGAATACGGGCGTCGCGCCCGCATAATCAATCGCCGATACCGTGGCCACAAAAGTCATCGGCGACGTGATTACTTCATCGCCAGGTCCAATGCCAGCGGCGAGGAAGGCCAGATGGAGCGCGCTTGTGCCGGTGTTGACACCGATGACTTCGCCGCCGCCCACATGGTTGGAAAACTCCGTCTCGAAGGCTGCAACCTCGCTGCCCATAACATATTGGCCAGAGCGGAGCACGGCTAGAACCGCGGCCTCCAGTTCTGGCTGGATGGTGGCATACTGGGCCTTGATGTCGACCAGTGGGATCATATCGAAACCTATCGGTTGCACCGTATGGTGAGGAATAGCTTAAGCAGGGGAAAGGTCTATCGGCACGCCGTTAGCGGCCATGGAAGTGCTAGCCGCTTCTAGCACGCGCACCACGTCCAAGCCCATACGACCGTCGGTATCGGGCATACGGCCCGTGCGAACGCACTCTACGAAATGTGCGGCCTCCAACCGAAGCGCCTCATCGCCAGGAATATTCGGCGCCCACATATCGCCCACCCGATAGGCAATACGCATTTGCTCGACCTGTTCGGGGTCATTCGTGAAGGTCACGCCTTTATCATAGACGCGGATTTTTTCGGTCGTCTCCAGGTCGTCGTATACGACCATTTTGCGGCTGCCGCCGATAATAGTGCGTCGGATCTTCACGGGCGCCAGCCAATTGACGTTGACATGCGCGAGCAGCGTGTCATCGAAGAACAGAGTTAGGAAGGCAATGTTCATGGGGCTGCCGGGGAAATGGCTCATGCCCGTCGCCGAAACCCGAATTGGCCGCGCCTCAACTAGATAGAACAGGATTGATAGGTCATGCACCGCAAGGTCCCAAATGACATCGATCTTGTTCTGGAAGAGCCCGAGATTGATACGGGTTGAATCGTAGTAGAGCACGTCGCCCAATTCCCCCGCGGCGATCATCTCCCTTACGCGGCGGATGGCGGGCGTGTAGATGAAGGTATGATCGACCTGCAGGGTCAACTTGCGCCGCGCGGCCTCGGCGATCAGAGTTTCGGCGTCCGCGACGTTGTCCGTCATCGGCTTTTCGACCAGCACGTGCTTACCGGCGTCGAGCGCCTGCATGGCAAGTTCGAAATGCGTGTCCGTGGGCGTAGCAATGACCACCGCATTGACCGTTGAGTCCGCCAACATGTCCGCATAGGCAGCGCTTGTGGTCATTGCTGGATAGCGGCTTTGCGCCAGTGCCCTGCGGTCAGCACTGAAATCAACGACATGGCGCATATCCGCGCCGGGGCATTCGGCGAAATTCCGCACGATGTTCGGGCCCCAATAGCCGTATCCGACAACGCCGATGCCTATTTTGTTCATGCTTTTTCCAGAGTCCTGAAGCGACCGTACGGGCTTGCGGCTAATGTGTGGACAGGAGCACGAGCCCGACCAAAATAAGGCCGACGCCAGCTGTGCGTGTCAAGTTCCAAGGTTCACCGAACACCAGCACGCCGGCTAGAATAATTGCGACAAATGTCGCCGACGTCAGGGAAGGGTAGGCGATGCTGAGCGGCTCCGTCGCAAGCACACGGAGCCAGATTGCAATGGCAACGCAGTAACACGCGACCGCTCCTAAGAGCAGCGGTTGGCCGGCAAGCGCCAGTACGTCTTCGAGAATATGCGTGAAGCCGCGCGAAAATGGCGGCGCTTCAAGTCGACCAACTGCGAACCGAAGCCCGATATTCGCAATGACGACAACCACCGCACAAATAACGAGCAGCAACCATCCGCGTGGACTCACGGATTTTCCGCCAATACGTCGGCATCCGTCAGTATACGGGCAGGGTTGCCAACGACCACCGCTACATCGGGTACGTCCTTCGTCACCACGGCACCTGCGCCGACTGTCGCACCTGCGCCGATCGTGACGCCAGGAAGAATTACCGCTCCGCTGCCGATAGAGGCGCGAGCCTTAACGCGGGTACGCTCAAGCGTCCAATCCGTCGGCGCCATCAACGCGCCGTCGGCGCGCGTTGCACGGGGCGCGCGGTCATTGGTAAACATGACGCCATGGCCGACGAAAACCTCGTCTTCGATGGCGACGCCACTGCAAATAAAACTGTGCGACGAAATCTTGCAGCGCGCTCCGATTGTCACGTCAGCTTGAATTTCAACGAACGGACCGATCTGGGTTCCATTGCCAATTTCGCAGCCATATATATTAACTAAGTCTGGAAGGAAAATGCGCACATCGGGCGCAATCTTGGCGGAAGCGGTGATAGGCATGTCCTGATCTACTCAATGGCTCATGATGCGCGAACTGTGAGCCGCAATCATTAGGCGATCGACCACCGCCAGACAAGGGCAATATGGCCGCATCCCTCCACTCACGATCACGGTACAAGTACATCCAAAGTAAGGCTGTCACGCATCATTGACCCGTCCTCAGGTAAGAAGCGTTGCGAAAATTTAGTTCCAACGTCCGTCACAGGATCAGCATGTCCACTTCCCCTTCTTCCCACTCTGTATGCCGCCCATCCCCAAACAGGCCTCAAAACTCCACCGATAGAGATGGGGCGATGATACTGGCGACCGTGTTTGGAATGATCCTCGTGGCAGGTGGAGCCTTGTATGTCGCCGGTTTGCGCGATCTGTTTGGTTCAGAGAGCTTTGCCATCACGCCGCTTGCCTATCTTCGCGCGATCTTGCTGGGATGGGCGCTGGTGCTGTTTCCATTCGCTACTGGGGGGCACCATGGTTTGCGCAGCGCCGCAGGGATGCTAGCCGTCTTGCTGGTCTTTTCGGCAATGCCGCGCGCACTGTCACCGGCGATCGACATTGTGGCGACCGTCCTGGGATTTGTGGCGTTACGTCATATCGTACGCAAGGAGTTTGCGCTTAGCGGCCGCCAAATTATTCTTGTGGCAGGGCTTGCGCTGGTCACCGCACTGTTTCTGGCTGGGGTCAATCTGCGCCACAACGCTTCAACCCCTATTGCGCTGGAAACGAGTTTGCTTGGCCTCCTTCATAAGGACACACTGTTTCATGCAGCTGTGGCGCAAAATCTACTGCACTCGTCCTTACCCAGCATCGGCGCTGATGGTCTAACGCCAATCACTTATCATGTCTTCAGTCATCGGGTGATTGCAGGCTTTTCGACCTGGTTAGGGACCGAGGTCCTGCATGGATACGCCTTGTTCACTGCAATTGTGGCGGTCCCGGTCCTGCTGACCTTGCTGCTGCAGGCTGCCGTACAATTCTATAATCCTAACCAGATCCGACTTGGGGCGCATGCGGCGATGTTCGCCGTACTGGGCTGGCTTACATTCGGCGGCGCACTGATGTGGCATTCCTATTATATTTCGGAATCCTACACACTGTCGCTTTGGTTGCTGATCCTTGCCATGCTCTTACTATACAGGCTGATCCAGAGCGTTGCCGGATCATGGCACAGACGGGGCCTGCTGCTAGTTTTAGCTGTAACGGTAGCGCTTGCTGCGCTCAGCAAGGTTTCAGTCGGAGCCGTCCTTGCCTGTGCCGTCGTGGCAGGACTGGCAGTTGAGGGGCGCTTTCGCCCCATGGCCCTACTGGCCGCGGTCGGAACGGGCTTGCTGCCCGCGCTGGTAGTCTACTTAGCCTACCCTGTCACGCAGGGCAATGAGACAGATTTGCTTAAACCATTTGCCTATTTCCGCTACTGGAAACCTGCAATCTATGCGCTTCTACTGACCCTAACTATCAGCTTCCTTGCCTGGCGGCATTTTCCGCGTGATGCGCAAACACGCGCCATGCTTGCCGCCCTTAGTGCTGGCATGTGGGCAGGGCTGGTCGTCAGCTATCTGCTCAATACGGCTGCTGGGGCGCAATATTACTTCTCTGATCCAGGAAGCTGGCTGGGCCTTTTGATCATTCCGCTTCTGGGCCTAACGCCAAAATGGATCACTCGAAAATCTGAAGATACACAACTAATCATTGTTGGTTTGTTTATCGTGCTATGCCTCGGCCTGCACGATGAGAAACTGCGCAGTCTGGATCGCGTCGCCAAAATCAGGGTAGCACTGACAGCCCTTCCTAACACCGGAACTTCTAGCCTTGGCGAGCGTGCGGTGCAGTATACCCCAACGGGACGGGCGCTGCAGGCCGCACGCGCCAAGCAAGGGCAGTACGATGCGATTGCCGTTGCGGCAAACCATTCTGACTTTTGGCAAGCACAACAGGTCTGCTGGGCTACAAGTCTTGTCCTGCCTGCCTTACTCGGCAAACCGATGCTGCAAGGGATTATCCCGCAGTCTATGGGCTGCACGATTACCGCTTATTACGGATTTTCCGATTATAATCTTGCCATAGGCCGTGCGCCCGTAGACTTGTCCCCCCGCCCCCTGTGCCTTGCTGCACTGGCACGGAAGCTCACACGGATCCTTGTTATAAGCTCCGATGCCGCACACCTCATCAACTGTCGAGAATGACGTTGCGTTAATTACGGGATACCTGTCGAACCACACTTAGAGTCTGATTCAAAAGTCCATCATATATAACAATGTCTTGCCAGCCGCCGCATGAGGATGCGGATATGGGCTATGAGGGT
>CAJXVF010000068.1 GCA_913060845.1 uncultured Alphaproteobacteria bacterium
TACGAGATGTAGAGAGGTCTCGTGGGCTCGGAGATGTGTATAAGAGACAGGCGGGGAGGGCGGCATGAGCAGCACCGATAGCGCTATGCGTGCGCTTTATAATGACAAGCTTATGGCGTTCGCCAATGATATCCCGCTGCAACACCGCCTGGAAGAACCGGACGCGACTGTGCAGCGTCGAAGCCCACTTTGCGGCAGCCGCATTACCGTCGATTTGAAAGTTGAAGGCGATAAAGTCGCTGACTACGGCCATGTCGTTCGCGCTTGCACTTTAGGGCAGGCAGCGGCGTCCATCATGGCGCGGCGTGTGATCGGTGAAGACACGAGCGTGCTGCTGGCCATTGCTCAAGCTGTCCGGCAAATGCTCAACGATGGCTTAGCGCCCAGCGACGACCTATGGCCGGAGTTGCAGATGCTCGCCCCGGCGCATGAATACAAATCGCGGCACGGGTCTGTGCTGCTGGCTTTCGAAGCTGTTGAAGACGCAATTCAATCCATTTCCCAAGAACAGGAACAAGCTGTTGGCTGAACAATTCGATCTGGTTATCCAATCCGGCTCTCTGGTGATGCTCGGTGGCATCGCTGAGGGCGACGTTGGCGTGCGCGACGGACAAAGCCGTGGCTTTGGCGCTCCGGGAAGCCTTAGCGGCGGTGAAGTGATCGACGCTAAGGGGCTGCATGTGCTGCCGGGCGTTGCCAGCAAAGCCGGTTGGACGCCCTATGCGGGCTTTAAACCGAGCGCTAAGCCAGTCGCAACCATCATTCGCGGCAATAGCGTGATGCGCGATGGCGCGTTGCAAGGTGATCCATTAGGCCAGCCAATGAAGTTCCACGATACAATGCTGGCAGGGGCCTGAACGACATGATTATTGACTGCCATGCTCATTACGCGCCGGAGCTCATGTTTGAGCGCCTCGGCAAAGTGATCGATAAGTTTCCTTCGATCGAACTGCTTGCGAGCGACGGCAAGTATCGCCTGTTGTTCATGCAACGTGCGCCAACCCGCCCCGTCATGCCTCGCTTGCGTGAAACCGATGAGCGCCATGAGTGGATGGAACGCGAAAAACTGGATGCCCAAGTTGTCGGCGGTTGGTTGGATGCTTTCGGTTACGAACTTCCAGCGGACGAGGGCGAGGCCTGGGCTAAGTTCACAAATGACGTGTTGATGGAATCCGCCAGCAAGGACGATGCGCTGTTTCCACTCTGCACAGTTCCTTTGCAGGACGGTGATCGCGCAGCCCGCGTGCTTGAAGCGGCCATGAAGGACGGCTTCAAGGGCGTTATGATCGGCACTCAGCCATCTGGTGTTGGCATGGGGTTAGAGGCAGGGCTGGATGATGCACAACTAGCGCCGTTCTGGGCTGCAGCGTCTGACCTTGAAGCTGCAGTCTTTATTCATCCGGAATATGACACCATCGATAAGCGCGTTACCGGCTACGACATGGTGAATGCCGTAGCTCGTATTAATGACCTTTCGACAGGTATCGCGCGCCTTCTATACGGCGGTGTGTTGTCAAAGAATCCCGGTGCCAAAGTCATTGCGGCGACAGGCGGGGCGGCATTGCCTTATGCGCTGGGCCGTTTGATGCGGCACTATGATCTGCACAAAGACACCTGCGCTGACCCTTCTGCTGAATTCCAACGGATGTATTTCGACACGATTGTGTTCGAGCCATCGACATTGGATTTCCTCGTCAGCAAGGTCGGGGCGGATAAGATCATGCTCGGCTCCGATTGGCCGTTCCCGATTGGCGATTTTCAGCCGACCAAGGTCGTTGAAGGCGCAAATCTCTCAGCCGCCGACAAGACCGGCATCCTGGGCGGCAACGCTCGACGCGTATTTGGATTGGACGCCTAATGGTAGAGACAGCCGCAACGATCAGCGCTCGCGCCCGGACCCTGCTGACGGACCTCGTCGGGTTCAACACGATTAGCCATCTCTCCAATTTGGAGCTGATTGAGTATATCGAGCGATATTTTGCCGATATCGGTATTGCGACCGAGCGCGTTTATAATGAGGACGGGAACAAAGCCAACTTGTTTGCGACCATCGGGCCGCAAGTTGACGGCGGCTTGATCCTATCCGGCCATGTGGATGTTGTGCCAGTCGAAGGGCAGGCTTGGACGGATGATCCGTTCAATCTGGTAGAACGCGACGGCAAGCTATTCGGGCGCGGTTCCTGCGACATGAAGGGCTTTGTTGCACTGGCGCTGGCGTCAGCACCGGCGTTTCAGGCCGCAAACTTGGCCTCGCCAATCCACTACGCAATCTCCTATGACGAAGAAGTTGGCTGTCTGGGCGTGCGTGGGCTGATTGAGGAACTAAACCGCAAGACCATGAACCCGGCCATGTGCATTGTTGGCGAGCCGACAAGCATGCAGCCAGTGACTGCGCATAAGGGCAAATGGAGCTACAAGGGCATCGTTACCGGTCTTGAATGCCATTCCAGCTTGGCACCACAGGGCGTGAACGCGGTTGAATATGCTTCAGAAGCCATCGTGTTCTTGCGCAAGCTGATGCGAGAAAAGATTGCGTCAGGTGCCCGGGATGAGATGTTCGATATGCCGCATACAACAGTCCATACGGGCGTCATCAATGGCGGTTCAGCGGTCAATATCGTTCCGAACAAGTGCGAATTTGATTTCGAATTCCGCTATGTGCCTGCTGATAACCCAGCGGATATCATGGCGCAGCTCACGGATTATATCCGCACTGAGCTTGAGCCACAGATGAAAGCCGTATCTGCTGATTGCGGGTTTGAATTGATCGAACGCTCCGTTATTCCAGGTCTCGAGATTGACCCGGGTCATGAGGTAGTGCGCTTGGCCAAAAGCTGCGCCGAGCGGAACGATCACGGCAAGGTTGCCTATGGCACAGAGGCTGGCCTGTTCCAAGAAATGGGCGACATCCCGACTGTCGTCTGTGGTCCTGGCGATATCGCCCAGGCACATAAGCCCGATGAATTCCTAGCGCTGGAGCAATTGGCTAAAGGCGGCCAATTCTTCGAGCGTCTGGTCAACCGTTGGAGCGCTGTTGCGTAGGCTGCAAAAAGGAATAGTCTCATGACGACAGACAAGATTTATGATCCGCTGCCCGAAGGCTCGCAGCCCAAGTACAAAACGGCAGGCTACCGCCGGACTGGCACATTGGCGCCTGGTGGGCAGATGCCGCCGCTGCGCACGTTGACGGAACTAACCGGCCCGCGCTTTGAAGCGCCGCCTCCGGAGGATCAGAATCTTGTAGCCGGCGTCGACGGTCTCGCCATTGGGCAGCTGATCCGCATTGTCGTTCGGGTTGTTGACGAGGATGATCGGCCGCAACCGGGTGCTTTGATTGAGCTATGGCAAGCAAACGCTGCGGGTAAGTATCAGCATCCAGTTGATCAGCGGAAAGCGCCAATCGATGGCAACTTCCGCTCCTGGGGCAGGGGGCTCGCTGATGACAAAGGCGAAGTGGTGTTCCTGACCATCCGCCCTGGCGCATACCCTGTTCCGAACACAGATGGCTGGTGGCGCCCGCCGCACATCCATGTCTCCGCTTATGGCTCAAGCTTCGTGTCGCGATTGGTGACGCAAGTCTATTTTCCAGGTGACCCGTTGAATGAGCTGGACGCAATTCTGCAAGGCGTGCCGGACGCTAAGGCGCGTGAGCGGCTGATGCTTGTCCCTGATGAAAGTGTTGGCCTGCACGAGGAAGCGCTCGGATATCGCTTTGACCTAGTCCTGCGCGGACGGGCGGCAACGCCCTTGGAGAACTAAGTCATGGTGCGCATTCCAACCGCCTCACAGACCCTCGGCCCATTCTACTCCTATGAATTCATGCGGGATGATGACCCCATCATCGCGACGCCCAAAGCGGCTGGGCAGCATGTGACCCTCAAGGGCCGCTTAATGGATAAGAACGGTGGCCCTGTTCGTGAAGGGCTTATCGAAGTCTGGCAGGCAGATGCTGAAGGCCGATATTCGGGCCAGGACCCATCGGCTGATCCTGAAGTACGTGGCTTTGGTCGGTGCTTGACGGATATCGAAGGCAACTTTGCCTTTCAAACCATCATTCCAGGTGCCTCGTCATCTGGCGGAAACAGCCTTCAAGCGCCGCATTTCGCTGTGAACGTGTTTGCGTCTGGCTTGATGCGTCACGTCACAACTCGGATCTATGCGCCTGGCAGCGATGTTGCTGACAGTTTCTTTGATGGTCTGTCGGATGCAGCGAAGGCGCTCATGTTGGCGCGAGGTAGTGATGGTGCTGATGGTAAGCACGTGCTTGAGGCTGATATCAGGCTCGGCGACGAAGGTGGCACGCCGTCGTTTGAGGAATAGGTGCCGCGTGGCCTCTCGGCGATTGCTAACGCGAAAGCCTGCCTGTCTACTGAGGGGATGGGAGAGCCTCTGTCGTTCGCTGGACGAACGCCTTTGGTGACCCCAACGGGACTCGAACCCGTGTTTTCGGCGTGAGAGGCCGACGTCCTAGACCGCTAGACGATGGGGCCGGTCAGGCGAGGCGTCCTTATGGCGGAATCCAGGAATGGGCGCAAGAGGAGCCATAAATTTGCTCCATAATTTGGCTACGGTATTAATACGTAAAAACAGTGGTTACGTTCCGTTAACCTTTCGGCGCTAGCGTCTCCTTAACAGGTTAGGGGTATAACATGTCGGTTCAGGCTATTGTGACCAAAGCGCCAACGAAAACGATCCTCATCGTGGAGGATAACCAGTTGAATATGAAGCTTTTCAACGACGTTCTAGAAAGCAGCGGTTACAGAACACTGAAAACGAACGATGGGCGCCAGGCAATCTCGATTGCCCGGGATGACCGCCCAGATCTGATTCTAATGGACATTCAGCTCCCGGAAGTGTCGGGACTGGAGGTGACGAAATGGATGAAGGATGACGAAACCTTGTGCGATATTCCAATTATCGCCGTGACTGCATTCGCCATGAAAGGCGATGAGGAACGTATCCGGCGGGGCCGGTGCGAGGGGTATATCTCGAAGCCAATTTCTGTCGCGACATTTTTGGAGACGGTCACCCAACATATCGGTTGATCGACTGGAGCCTGCTAATGACCGGCCGCGTCCTAGTTGTAGACGACATACCCATTAACCAGCGCCTTTTGGCCGCGCGGTTGACGGCCGAGTATTATGAAGTGCGCTGCGCAGGCAGTGGCGCTGAAGCGCTTGAAATGATGGAAAGCGAGCAGCCGGATGTCGTGCTGCTGGACGTAATGATGCCGGGTATGACCGGCTTTGAAGTCTGCGAGAAGATCAAAGAGAGCCCATCATTTGGCCATGTGCCAGTGGTGATGGTGACCGCACTCGACTCCATTGAAGATCGTGTGCGGGGCCTGGAAGCAGGCGCTGATGAATTTTTGTCGAAGCCTGTGAACGATGTGGCGCTGCTGACCCGTGTCCGGGCACTGACTCGCCTTAAACGCATTCTTGACGAGCTCAAATTACGTGAGGCTACCGAAGGTGAACTCGGCATCAAAGACTCTATCGCCGAAGTTTCAGGCGATGAGGCGACTTGGGTTGCAATTGACCTGCCCGCCAGCGATATTGAAGCCATGGAAGATGCCGCCCGGATATGTCGGAGCCGTTTAATCATTACCGCTGATCAAGACGAAGCCGCGCAAATCATTGCCGCTGGTGATGCGGAACTCGTCGCCCTTGAAGTTTCTGGTCCGGTTGATGGTTTGCGTGTGTGCTCACAATTGCGGGCGCGCCCGGATACCCGCCATGTTCCCATCCTGTTGATCGGTGATTCTTGGGAAACCGAAGCGCTTTATAAAGGCATGGAGCTTGGCGCCAGCGACTATGCTTTCCGCCCGGTTGACCATGCCGAAATGGTCGCGCGTATCCGTCTCCAGGTCAAACGGCATCGCTTCCACGAACGCCTTCGTGATCAGCATCGCCAGAACCGTGATATGGCGACGCGAGACCCGCTGACGGGGGCCTTCAACCGTCGCTATTTCAACGACCATTTTGCCCGTCTTCTCCGGCATGGCGACGAGCACAATCAGCCAGTATCGCTGATCTTAGCGGATATTGACCGTTTCAAGTCTGTTAATGACACCCATGGCCACCCTGCGGGCGATGCCGTTCTGAAGGACTTCGTCGTTCGACTTGGCATCTGTACCCGTGCAACGGATTTAATTGCCCGGCTCGGCGGCGAAGAATTCGCCGTTGTAGCGCCTGATGCAGAAGAGGGCATCGCGAGCCGTATTGCTGAACGCCTGCGTGCGTCCATCGCTGATGAGACATTCGACATCGGCGGTGAAACCCAACTCAAGATGACATCTTCATTCGGCGTCGCCACGGCAACGGCGAATGACAGTATGGAAACGTTGCTTGCCCGGGCTGATGCTGCGCTCTATCAGGCAAAGACATCTGGCCGGAACCAAGTCGTATTTGCGGCTGAGTCCGAGGACGAGCCTGACCAAGTCTCCGCCTAACACTGATTGTGTGCATTTTTGTGTTCGTAGGCCCTTGCTCCAAAGGTCTGTTCGTCGTTGAATCTGTGCGAATCAATCATTTGCGGGAGCGCTCCTTATGGGCATCGGGATTCTTCAACACATCAATATCCGCACAGGCGATCTCACCGGGACAGTGAAATTCTGGGAGGAAGCTATTGGCTTGAAAGATGGCGATCGCCCAAACTTTCAATTCCCTGGCGCTTGGCTGTATTCAGGCGATGAGGCAGTGATGCACTTAATCGACGTAAGCGGCATGGACGAAACCGCGCTGACCGAGACCGGCTGCATTGACCACGTTGCATTCGCCGCTGAAGGCTTTGAGGCCTTCAAGACACAGCTGAAGGCCCAAAGCTATGAGTTTGAGGAACGCATTGTTCCAGGCGGACGGCTATGGCAGCTATTCGTGCGCGATCCGAACGGCGTGCTCTGCGAGTTGAACTTCGAGGTTGCCACAGAGGCCGCCTAAGCTTTTTTGTACATTAGGACTTAAACACCATGGCCAAACGCCAGATGGCGCTTGTGGGATTTCTGCAAGCTCAAAACTGCTCGAATTATCCAGCGTCCTGGCGTCATCCGGAGTCTGCGACAGACTTTCTAACGCCTGAATATTATCAGCGGATTGCCAAGACGCTTGAGGCTGGCAAGTTCCATATGGCGTTCTTTGATGATCGCTTAGCGATGCCAGACCGGTATGGCGATAGTGCAGACGAGTCCATTCGTAACGGCGTACGTGTCGTGAAGCTGGATCCAATCCCGATCCTGGCGACCATGGGCGCGGTTACATCCCGCATTGGCCTCGGCGCCACGATGTCCACCACATATTACGAGCCGTTTCACGCAGCCCGCCAGTTCTCGACGCTGGATCACATGACCAATGGCCGTGCCGCCTGGAATGTTGTTACGTCCCTGAATGATTCTGAGGCCGCAAACTTTGGCCAAGATGCGCTGCTTGGCCATGCAGAGCGCTACGAACGGGCGGAAGAGTTTTTGGAGGTCGTCCATGGTCACTGGGATACATGGGCGGAAGACGCAATCATTCTCGATAAGGCGAATGGTGTTTTCGCAGACCCATCGAAGGTAAAAGCGCTCAATCATGAGGGCGCTTATTTCAAGAGCCGTGGGCCTTTCACGGTGCCGCCAACGCCGCAAGGTCGCCCCGTCATCATCCAAGCCGGCCAAAGCGGGCGTGGACAGCAGTTCGCCGTTAAGTGGGCAGAACTGATCTTCGCAATCTTCCCGAACCTGGAATATGCGCAGCGCGTTTATGGCGAGACCCAGGCGCTGGCCGAGCAAACAGGCCGGGATCCAAACAGCTTCCGCCTCACGCCTGCCGCCTATGCCATTGTTGGTGAAAGCCAAGCAGAGGCTGAAGACAAAGCCGCCATGATTGCCGAACTCCACCAGCCAATCGATACACTGGCCTTGCTGTCAGAAGCGCTGAACTATGACTTTGCCGCCAAGGGTATGGACGATGCGTTTTCTTCAGATGAGCTTGAGGCGATCAGTGGCCTGCAGGCAATCCGGGATCGCGTGATCCGGCTCTCAGGCAAAGCCAACCCGACGGTCCGCGATTTCGTTGAGCATTCCGCCCGAGGAACCTTGAAGGAAATGGCGCAGTTTGTCGGCACGGCCAAGCAGATCGCGGACGGCATGGAAGAATGGTTTACCGGTAAAGGCTGCGACGGCTTCGTCATGGCCGCCACGCATATGCCGGGTTCTTATGAAGACTTCGTGGCCCACGTCGTCCCCGAACTCCAACGCCGCGAGCTCTATCACAAAGACTATGCTGGGCCGACGCTTCGGGAAAATTTGGGGCTTACTTAGGCGCTCCATACCCTCCGCCGCCCGGCAGCTTCAGGGTGATTGTCTGGCCGGGCTTTAGAACATGATCCGCGCGGGCGTTGGCGGGTTCGCCATCGATTAATACTGCGCCGCATGCGCCTTCCTTGCCGCCCATAAGGCCGTGTGCGGGGTGGCGCAGGCGTTCCGCCATGAAGATGATGCCGAGATCGCCCGTGCCCGCATGCTCAAGTTCTATTTCCTGGCCGAGGCCACCCGTTTGCGCTCCAGCACCTGTCTCTTATACACATCTGACGCTGCCGACGAATAGAGAGGTGTA
>CAJXVF010000069.1 GCA_913060845.1 uncultured Alphaproteobacteria bacterium
TCTACACCTCTCTATTCGTCGGCAGCGTCAGATGTGTATAAGAGACAGGCCCATGTCCGCCTGGAAGATGCGCTCAAGCATCCAAATTGGGACATGGGAGCCAAGATCACAATTGATTCCGCCACCATGATGAACAAAGGCCTGGAGCTGATTGAAGCCGCCCGCCTGTTCCCCGTGCCGGAAGATCAGATTGACGTGCTGGTGCATCCCCAATCCATCATTCACAGCATGGTCTCCTACCGGGATGGGTCAGTTCTGGCCCAATTGGGTGCGCCGGACATGCAAACCCCCATCGCCGTGGCCCTTGCTTGGCCGGACCGGATGGAAACGCCGACAGACCGGCTTGACCTCGCAGCCCTTGGTCAATTGACCTTTGAAGCGCCTGACCCCGTCCGCTTCCCCGCTCTACGCCTCGCCCGCGAGGCACTCAGCGCGGGCGGTGATCGTCCCGCCGTGCTGAATGCTGCAAACGAAGTGGCAGTTGCGGCTTTCCTAGCGCGACGCATCGGCTACTTGGACATCGCGGGCATCGTTGAAGACACCTTAAACATGCTTGCGACCGCCCCGGCTGACACATTGGAGCGTGTGCAAGCGGCAGATTCTGCGGCCCGCACGGCAGCAACTGCGGCAATTGAGCGGTTAGAGGCTGCATAATGCTGCAAAACCGCCTATATAACCGCTATCCGTTCTCCGCCTCGATCATTGGATCAGGCGCGCACCCGGAGCGCATATGTCTGTAATTCTAGATTACGGCCCCTGGTTTCTGGGGCTTCTAACAATTTTGGTATTCGTCCATGAGCTTGGCCACTATCTAGCGGCTAGGTTCGTTGGCGTGCATGCCAGCGCATTTTCCATCGGGTTCGGGCCGGAACTATTCGGCTGGACCGACAAGCGTGGCTGCCGTTGGCGGTTCGCGCTGATCCCGCTTGGCGGCTACGTAAAAATGCAGGGCGATGCTAACGCTGCAAGCGCCGGCCACGACGAGACATCGGAACAACCGGGCGGATTGCTCTCAGCCTCAATCGGCGGGCGGGCACTGATTTTTGTTGCTGGCCCTGCTGCGAACTTCATCCTAGCCGCCGTCGTCTCCGCGATTGTGTTCATGACGGCTGGCCAGCAGATCACGCCGCCTATCATCGGTGGCATTGCGCCGAACAGCCCCGCCGAGACTGTTGGCTTCCAACCCGGCGACCGAATTTTAAGCATTAACGGCAGCCGCATCCGCCAGTTCGAGCAAGTGGCGGACATTGAATTCACCGCCGCCGGAACACCTATGGCGCTGGAGGTTGAGCGGAATGGCGAACGGCTGACACTCACCGCGACGCCAGAAATCTCCAAGTTCGAAGACCGCTTCGGTAACTCCTATGAACGCGGGCGCCTTGGCCTCTACGCCGCCGTACCCGCCAAAATTGGCCGGGTGATTCCAGATAGCGCCGCACAATCTGCAGGCCTGCAACCCGGCGACCAAATTATCAGCCTGAACGGCGCGGCGATCCCAACTTTCCGTGAGTTCGCGTTATTTGTCCGTGCGCGACCGGCACAGGTGATTGCAGCTGAAATAGAGCGTGATGGCCAGCGCATGATGCTGGACCTAACGCCTGCCGCCACAACGGCAACGGTTGATGGCAAGGAACAAGTGATCGGCCGGATCGGCGTCAACGCTGCCGCACGGGAGCGGGTGCAGCTTGATCCACTGACAGCATCCAGCGCTGGTGCCGTATACGTTTGGGATATGTCTGGCCGCATTCTGGAATACATGTGGCAGATTGTGATTGGCTTACGGCCTGTCAACGAGATCGGTGGCGTTCTTAGAATTGCGCAGATCGCCGGTGATACCGCCAAAATCAGCCTGCTGGCGCTCATCACCTTCGGCGTGCTGTTGTCTATCAATCTTGGCCTGATCAATCTCTTTCCTGTACCGATGTTGGATGGCGGCCATTTGGCGTTTTTGGCCATTGAGTGGGCGCGCGGACGGCGAATGAGTGAGCGGGCGGAGGAAATGGGGTACCGGGTCGGGTTTGCTATGGTCATAGGGCTAATGCTATTTGCGACGTGGAATGATTTGGCGCATTTTCAGGTTTTCGACCGTCTACAAACCTGGCTTGGCTGATTTGAAGTGAGAATTCTTATGTTAGCTCCCAGGCAAGCGATGAATTTAGGCGTTACGGCGCTTGTGGCGCTGCTGGCCGCAAGTGCGATTGCGTCTGGCCATGCGAAAGCTCAAACGCAGATGCCGCGCGCTCTGCTCGCAGAAGCAGCGCGACCATCTTCGGAACCTGGCCAGGGCCTATCCCGCCGTCCGACTTTAGCGCCGCCTGCATTCATGACCCCGTCGGCGTCCGCACGGATTGCGCCGCCAATGCCGCCGCAGCACACAGAAGCCATCAGGCAGATTGCGCAAGCTGAACCTCTAGCAATTCAACAAACACAGCCAACGCGGCTACCGCCCGTGCGCCAGATCGCACAAACGCCGTTTATTTCACCATCTCCAACGGCCTCTCCCTTCAACAGACCACCGGCAGGCGTGGTCCGCGCCAGCGCGCAAGGTATTGTCAGTGATGTAAAGGTGATCGGCAGCCAGCGTGTTGATCCCGGCACTGTGCTTTCCTACATGAAGATCAAATCTGGTGATCGTTTTGATCGCCAGCGGTTGGATGATTCGCTGAAATCCCTATACGGCACCGGCTACTTCCAGGACGTGAAGCTGCGCCGCGAAGGCAGCGTGCTGCTCGTTGAAGTAAAAGAGAACCCGGTCATCAACCGCATCGCCTTCGAAGGTAACAAGCGCATTGATGACGATATCCTGTCCGCCGAAGTGCAGCTGAAACCACGCCTTGTTTATACCCTCAGCCGTGCGCAAGCTGACGCTCAACGGATTGTTGACGTCTACCGGCGGAGCGGACGTTTCTCAGCTACGGTTGAACCAAAACTTATTGAGCTTGAGCAAAATCGCGTCGATCTCGTGTTCGAAATTCTTGAAGGCGCGCCGACAGAGATCGACAGAATTGTCTTTATTGGCAATAAGCATTTCTCGGACGGTCAGTTGCGCTCCGTCATCAATACATCAGAGACTCGCTGGTACAAGTTTCTATCATCGGACGATGTCTATGACCCAGACCGCCTAGCATTTGACCAAGAACTCCTTAGAAAATACTACTTGAGGAATGGTTATGTCGATTTCCAAGTCCTTTCCGCTGTCGCCGAATTGCAGCAAGACAAATCCGGGTTTCTGATCACTTTCACAGTTGAAGAAGGTGCGCGCTATTCAGTTGGCTCCGTTTCGATTGAAAGCGCACTTGAAGATTTGCCAGCAGACGTACTGCAGCCACTGCTGACCATTGACGAAGGTGACTATTACGACATTGATGAAGTCGATGATGTATCTAAAGAAATCTCCGACGAGGTTGGCCGCTATGGCTACGCTTTCTTAGATGTCCGCCCGAAGGTAGACCGGCGCCGCGAAGAGAAGCTGGTCGACATCATCTTTCAAGTTGGTGAAGGACCGCGCGTTTATGTTGATCGGATCGATGTCGTAGGCAATGTGCGGACGCTAGATGGGGTTATCCGCCGCGAAATGCAGCTTGCCGAAGGTGATGCGTTCAGTTCTGGAAAGATCCGCGAGTCTGAGCGACGCATCCGCAACCTGGGATTCTTCGAATCCGTCAAAATCAGCAATGCCCCAACAGATGCACCCGATAGAACCCGAGTGACGGTTGAAGTCATGGAGCAATCAACGGGCGAACTCTCTATTGGCGCTGGCGTGTCTTCGGATGCTGGGTTGCTGGCCAATATATCGATCCGCGAACGAAACTTACTTGGCCGCGGACAAGATTTACTCCTCTCATTCGCGTTGTCCTTCGATGATCAGCAAATTGATTTTTCCTTTACCGAGCCATACTTCCTCAATCGCCCGCTTGCAGCTGGCATCGATCTATTCGCTGCCGAGCAGGATAACGATGACGAGAGCAATTTCAGCCAAGAATCAATCGGTGCGGGCGTCCGGCTCGGCTACAGTCTCTCCCGCAATTGGAGGCAGACCTGGGGTTACCAGCTCCGTCAGGATGATATTCAAGCAGACGCGAACGCCTCAAGATTTATTCTGGCGCAGGATGGCCTCTCAGTAACATCCAGAGTGTCACATAGGCTCTCTTACGACGTGACCAACAATCGGTTCCAACCATCTGAAGGCATTCGCTTAACGATGGACAATGCCATTGCAGGCCTGGGCGGCGATGTCAGTTATCTTTCAACAGAAGTCAAAGCCGCCACATATTATCCAGTTATGGAAGATGTTATTCTTGAAGTCTCTGGGAAGGCTGGCGGAATCTTCGGTTTGGATGATGATGTCCGCCTGAATGATCGCTTCTTCCTTGGGGGCACCAGTTTCCGTGGCTTCGCACCTTCGGGTATCGGCGCGCGCGATGCGGCGACAGGCGATGCACTGGGCGGCAATTACTTCTACCTGGGAACAACAGAACTAACATTCCCGCTTGGATTGCCAGAAGAAGTTGGATTAGCCGGGCGGTTATTCGCAGAAGGCGGCGCATTGTTTGATGTCGATGACAATGGCGCAGGCATTCAAGACAGCAAGAGCCCACGCCTGACAGTCGGCGCTGGCGTAACTTGGGCGTCACCTTTCGGCCCCCTCCGGATCGACTTCGGCTATGCGGTCATTGAAGAAGACTTCGATGAGACCGAGATCATTTCCTTCACATTCGGCACACGGTTCTAAAATCGATGAGTGACCCTCAAACCTTCGACATCCAGCGGATCATGGAATTGATCCCGCACCGTTATCCCCTGCTGCTGGTCGATCGGCTGGAGGAGATAATTCTTGGCGAGAGCGCGATTGGCGTGAAGAACGTCACGTTCAACGAACCACATTTTCAGGGACATTTCCCCAGTGCCCCCGTCATGCCAGGCGTTCTGATCGTCGAGGCTATGGCGCAGACTGCAGCCGCCCTGGTAATCGCCACCCTTGGAGCGGATGCCGAGGGCAAGCTGGTCTACTTTATGACGATTGATAATGCCCGCTTCCGCCGCCAGGTCACCCCAGGTGATCAATTGCGCATGCATGTAACAAAAACCCGCTCCAGGGCCACCGTCTGGAAGTTTGATGGCAAAGCCTATGTGGGTGACAAACTCACGGCTGAGGCCTCTTTCGGAGCAATGATCGCGAGTTAATAGCCATGCCGATGACGATCCAAGAACCCGCCCGCGATATCCCTGTTGTCGCTGAAGCGGAAGTCGTTGTGCTTGGCGGAGGACCAGCCGGGATCGCCGCCGCAACCGCAGCAGCCCAAACGGGTGCTTCAACCTTATTGCTGGAACGCTACGGCTTTCTAGGCGGCATGGGCACGGCGGCCATGGTCACCAATTTCTGTGGCCTGCACGCGGGCTCAAACGGCGCTGTCAGCCAGGTCGTTCACGGCATTGCAGATGATATTCTGAACCGGCTGCAGGCAATTGATGGCTTGGCAGAACCCCATGTCGTTCAGGGGCCAGATGGCCTCGTCACTGGTGCCCAAGCTTATGATACGGCGGCGTTCAAGGAAGTTGCGGACGCCGTGGTGACGGGCGCTGGCGCTCAAATTCGGTTTCACACTTTCGCTTGCGGCGCGATCACTGATGCGGGCCGCATCCAAGCGCTGCTGATTGAAACGAAGTCCGGGCGTGGTGCCATTCGCGGCGGGACCTTCATCGATTGCTCAGGCGATGCCGACTTGGCCCAATGGGCGGGCGCACCGACGGCGACTGGCGACGACAAAGGCTTCATAGCCTACCCAACCCTAATGTTCCGCATCGCTGGCGTAGATGACGATCGTGCGATGAACGAAGCCCGCCCAAACCTCCGCGCGCTGATCGCAGAAGCCAATAACAGCGGGCGGTTTACCCTGCCCCGCAAAGCCGGGATCATGCGGACACAGGCCCATGCTGGCGAGTGGCGCGCGAACCTGACGCAGATCAGTCGTGATGGCCAACCGCTCAATGGTGCCGACGCCGATGATCTATCCTTTGCCGAACAAGAAGGCCGCAAGCAGGTCCGGGAATATTTTCGCTTTTTGAAGGAAATGGCACCCGGATTTGAGGACGCTTACCTTTTGGAAACAGCGCCGCAGATCGGCATCCGCGAAACCCGCCGAATTTTAGGGAACGTCCAACTTTCAGGTGATGACGTCCTTACCTGCCGTGATTTTGATGACGCTGTCGGCGTCAACGGCTGGCCCCTCGAGACCCATGAATTCGGCGATGTTTCCTGGCGCTTTATTCCTGGACGCGGCTATTGCCAAATTCCGTTCTCAACAACGATCCCGCAGGGTATTGATAACCTGCTGGTCGCAGGGCGCTGCGCCTCCACTACGCCGGAAGGTCAAGCCTCACTCCGGGTAAGTGGGCCGTGCTTTGTGATGGGCCAAGCTGCGGGTACGGCCGCTGCACTCGGCCTCAAATCTGGCACTGAGGCCAAGGACGTGCCGATCCGCGATCTGCAACGCCAACTTGTCAGCGATGGCGTATATCTAGGCCATGTGCCGGGCCTATAAACGTCTCAGCCGCCCCAGATTTCGCCAAGCACCCGTTTAAAGTTTCCGCCGAGATATGCGCGAACGTCATCGTCAGACCACCCGCGCGCCAGCAGTGCATCCGTGATGCGTGGCATTTCGGCATGGCTGCCAAAGCCATCGATATAGCGGGCCGGGATATCGCGCCCAAAGATGGCCATGTAATTTTCGATCACATCCCAGCGCCTTGGTGTTTCGCGATCGTAGGCCATGCGCGCATTGTCGGCGCCGGCGGCCAAGTCCGTTCCAAACCCCACATGCTCAATGCCGACAAGATCCACCAGATAGTCCAAGTGGCGGATGAAATCTTCGAGCACCGGCTTGCGGGCAGGGTCGCCTGTCCAGCACATCGGACCATAGGTGCTGGCACCGATCATGCCGCCTTTGGCCGCAACAGCCTTGATCAGCGCATCTGATTTATTCCGCGCGAGCGGCGTTACGGCATGGGCGTTGGCATGGGTTAAAAGGCAGGGCTGCGTGGACCGCTCGACCGTCATCATGCCAGTGCGCTCACCCACATGGGAAAGATCAATTGCGATCCGGTGGCGGTTCAGTGCGTCCAGAGCTTCGTGGCCAATGGCCGAAAGGCCGCCATCTTCCGGCTCCATGCAGCCATCGCCCAGCATGTTCCGGTAATTATATGTGAGCTGCATGATGCGGAGACCAGCGCGATGAAAGAACGCCAGGCGATCCACATCCTCATCCAGCGCCCGGCCATTCTGCCAGCCCATTACGATGCCGACCTTACCGGCGGCTTGTGCCACGTCAAAATCCGCAGCGCGCTCAATGATCATCCAGGGCGAATCTGGCGCCGACACTTGCGCATGCCACCCGGCCATCTGCTTACAGGCTGTCGTGAAGTCAGCCTCGAAATGCGCGACCGTCAGATTGATCGCGTTGATGCCGCCAGCTTTCAGCGCCGCTGTATCGCCATCTGAATGATAGACCAGCCCATCCATAACGAATGCAGACTGATGCAGATTTGTCCCTTGCAGTGTCATGATTTCAGGCGACCTAGCCGGCCGGTTCGCCGTTAGACCAAAGGCCTGTGCGCACCTGGCCATCGGCATAGGTCATCGTGCCTTGGCCTTCGATACGCCCTTCCTGGAAATCGCCTTCATAGCGTTGACCATTTGGCCATTGGTATACGCCGCGACCATTGGGCTGCCCATCAGCCATGGCACCCTGATAGCTCTCACCCGTGGGCAACGTCAGGACGCCTTGGCCCGAACGGCGGCCATTTTGGAAATCGCCCTCGTAGCGCTCACCATCCGCAGATGTGAACACACCGGGGCCAACGATGACGCCATCATCGAAGCGGCCTTCATAACGCGAGCCTGATGGCCATTGGTATACGCCTTGGCCGGTACGCTTACCGTCGATGAAGTCACCGGTATAGATAGCGCCATCAGGCCATGTGAGGCGGCCCTGGCCGTTGATCGAGTCCCGTTCAAACGCACCATCGTAGATAAGCCCGTCTGTCAGTGCCATTTGGCCCTGGCCATCACGCAACCCATCGCGGAATTGGCCCGTATAACGAGAGCCATCGGCATAGGCCATTTCGCCTTGGCCATTCGGTTGGCCATTCTGCACGTCGCCAACATAGCGGGCGCCGTCCTGGAAAGAGATCTCATTTCCACCTGATGCTGGCGGAAGCGAAGCCAGTGGCGGCGGTGCTTGGTCGAGCGGTGGCAAAGGTGGTGCCCCACCGTCAAGCGGCGGTAATAGCGGCGGCGGCGCACTCGACAATGGCGGCAGATCAGGAGCAGCCATCGCTGGTGCGGCAGGTGCGCCAAGCGGCGGCAACAAGGGCGGTGGCCCGCCGACGTCCATATTGGCCATAGGTGGTGGAGCGAGCGGTGGGAGGGCAGCATCCGACATGACTGGCGCTGGGGGCGCAAATTGGGGCGCGGCCTCTAGCGGCGGTGGAGCGGCAGGCTGCACTACAGGTGCTGGCGG
>CAJXVF010000070.1 GCA_913060845.1 uncultured Alphaproteobacteria bacterium
ATCCACCTCCAAAGAAGGTGAATCACAATTCCATTAATATGGGAATCCACGCCGATTCAGATTTTTAGGACGATGCTCTAAAGGCTCCGTTGCCGTTATCTATGCAGCCGCAGCGCTGCTGATAATTTGCTTCATGGCTTTGGCCGTTGATGGCGCTCGCGCCCATATCCTTCGTTCACAATTGCACTATGCCGTTGACGCGGCTGCCATCGCTATCGGCAAGCAAATGAAGCAACGCACCGATGCTGAGTTGCTGGCGCTTGCTGAAAAGTACATCCGCGCCAATATTTCTCCATCATTGCTGGGTTTGACCGAAGGGTTCGGCGCCGGTGATTTGACAGTAGAGATGCTGGATGGTGGCGACGACAACATCAAGGAAATCCGTGCCACCGCCAAACTTCGCACTGCGATGCTTGGCATGCTTGATGGCGCTAGCACCGTTGATATTGGAAAGTCCGCCATGGTTCGCCGCGAAATCCGCGGCCTCGAATTGGCGCTGTCTTTGGATACAACGGGGTCTATGGATTATTCCAGCGGCACAGCTGGCGTGACCCGAATGCAAGCGCTGAAGTCCTCAGCCTCTGACCTACTGGACATTCTGTTCGATGGCGCAACTTCCAATGATAAGCTCTGGGTCGCCGTTGTTCCATTTACGCGCCAGGTGCAGGCAAAGACTGATACATCCTGGGTTAAGTCATCAACGATGACCAATATTCCTTTGCCAATCCCTTACTCCCATGAGCATTTTGAGTGGAAGAATGAGCCCGACTTCCCCGGAGGCGACCCCTTCTGCTTTGGCTCACGGACATCGGCTGGTCACGATGATGACGATGTTGCGCCCAGCAGCGAAGGCCTAAAATTCGATGCGGATTACCAGTACTGGTACACGTATCGCGGCTTCTGGGATAACAAGTACCAGTACCATGTTGAAGCCAGCACAGGGTACCTCTGCCCAGAAGCTGAGATAATGCCGCTTACGAATGTGAAAGCTGAAGTTGAAGCGCATATCAACACATTGACGCCGTTCGGCGGCACAGCAACAGACCGTGGTGCAGTTTGGGGTTGGCGTGCCGTTTCTGAGAACTGGCGTGGCTATTGGGACACCAGCGATGCGTCACGCCCATTCGATGGCGACGCCCCATTGAATACGAAAGTCGTCGTGCTGATGACGGATGGTGAGAACAGCTACTCAAGCTCTGATAGCGAGCTCACTACCATATGCAACAATATGAAAGCTGACGGCATCACGGTGGTGACCATCAACTTCGCAACGCCAACATCGCTCTATCCGCTCTACGAGAGTTGCGCATCGTCACCGGACCTGTTCTTCCCGGCGCCGACTGCAACGCAATTGCAAAGCGCATTCGAAGCGATTGCACTGCAGCTGAGTGTGCTTCGCTTGATCCAGCAGCCGAAGCACTACAACCACAGCTACCCGAAGCCGCACAGGCAGCGCTATCCGGCGCCGACTGTGCGGCTTCTGCGTTCCAACCAGATCACGTCCCGCCACTGCCCGACCATCGGCCCATGGCCCATCTTCCCGATCTTCTGGCGCGTGCCGATAATTTCAAATCCGCAGCCCTGATGCAGCGCCAGACTGGCAGGGTTTTCTGGAAAAATCCCGGCTTGCAGGGTCCAAATGTCAGCAGCCTCCGTCGCCGCGACATAGGCATTCAACAGTGCGCGACCAACGCCCCTGCCCCACGCAGCGCTGCCTATGTAAATACTTTCCTCGACGACGCCCCGGTATACAGGCCTGGCTGATACCGGAGAACCGGCAGCCCACCCAAGCACATTGCCATCATCAGCATCCACGGCGACGAGCCTTGGCGTAGCTAGATGTTCTTGGTCAAAATCCATCCATGCAGGTGCGGTTTGCTGGAATGTCGCCTGGCCTGTATCCATGCCTTCCTGATAAATCGACAGGACTGCACGGCCATCAACCTCAGTCATATCTCTGATTTCAAAACCCGACATTATGGATTGGCCGCAATCGTCGTTTCTGCGGGTTCAGGACAGTCATTGGTTTTCGCCAGTGCCGCTAGCCGAACGTTTCGTTGCTCAAGCGCCCGCGCCTCAATCTCTTCAACGTCAGACATGTCGACGCCCATGATCGCAGGCCAGAACCACACTTGGCTCAATGTCATAGCGAACGCGTTCGAAATTGCGACACCTTCATCGAGCTTCGCTAGTTTTGCCGCTTTCATTCTGTTGGCGAGGCGCTCATCCGCAATTTCAACACAGCTCAATGCGTCATCGCCCGATTGCGCCAAATGGACAGGCGTAGCCGTGCGGGTTTGGCATGCGCTGATTGCCAGCAGCCCCAAAATTGCTAATAAACGCATGGGTTCATCCGAAAGCTGTCATCATTACAGCAGAAAGAATCACATGATCACTGTAGGTTCAAGACATTTCTTACAGCAAATTCTGGGCGTTATGCTGCTTTCAGCCCTCGTGACAGGCTGCGCTGAGCCGGCCAAGGTCAACGAAATGGCAGCCGGGACCCGCCCCGCAGCATCGATGCCAGCCAATCCTGCAATACATGAAGCTGTATGTGTTGAGCAGGTTGCTGGCGGCAAACTCACCAATCCACTCTGGGTATCCGAGGTTGATAACCTGGGGTTCCTCCGCGCACTGGAGCATAGCCTAGACGCCAACCGACTACTGGTAAAACGGCCGGAAGACTGCCGCTTTGGCATAAATGCAAACCTGCTTGGCCTGTCACAGCCCTTCATCGGCATTGATGTCGAAGTCACTGCGAACGTGAATTACACAGTGCGTCAAGCCGGAGTTGAGGCACCGTATATGCTGCAAACAGAGACGTCCGCCTACACAACGAGATTCACAGAAGACAAAATTCTGTGGGGCCAGCGTTTGCAAGAAGCGAATGAAGGCGCGATCCGCAAAAATATCGGCGCATTTATAGATGCCCTGCTGGCGTCTAAACCGAAGCCTTAGCCCACTCCTCCCGCATCCACACGGCGCAAGCGACGCCTTGCTCGAACAATGAGTATTTGCAGCCGCCACCATAGTCTGGGTTCGGAATAAACTCGGTCGAAATTTGACCAAGAGTGGCGCTCGGGTCCTTGGCATGAAACGCCATAACCTGCCGGATCACCGTCTTCCACAGCTCCAGCTTTTCCTCAGACCAGGGTGCATGATAGTCACCCGGCTTCGGTTGGACGAACGGATATTGTACGCCACGCCCGGGCGATCCATCGGAATGGCTCATCAGCGTGTTCTTAGGATTGTTCGGGACAGCGGCGCGGGCATGGCAATGACGGACCCATCCGGCCTCAATCCACTCCGTTGTGACGGCTTTGGGCTGGGTAGGGTCAAGCACTAGATATCCAACCGATACATCTTCACGAATGCTAACGATATCTTGTTCATCCGGATTGTCGATCTTAAAAATTACATGGCTGTGGTCGAGCGTCATGCGAAACGGCACGCCCTTCGCCTCAACCATCCGCGCGACGGGGGCGATGCGGCGGAAATCCTCCGACCACATGTTGATATGCACTTCGAAGCAGGGCTCGACGCCAAGCTTCTCACCCAGCTCATAGGCGTACATATAAAAATCAACGACGTCCTGGTTTGTGACCGGGGTACCGGCGGCGTTTTTCGCCGTGACCTGGACATTATGCACGGTGGAACCGAGGTCCTTCGCCAGTTCAAGATTATGGCGCAACAGGTCGTCATCATCACCGCCAAGGGTATAGAACCACCCGCCAGCACGGACTGGCAGGCCATATTTCGCACTGGCTTTACGGAATTGCTCAACCTCATCAGGGGCGGGTGTTTTGTCGATATAATCGAACACGCCAGCATCCCGAACCATGCGGAACCGCGTATCGATATCGGGCATGCCATCTGCTTCGGCATGTTTGATGCCATTGGTTTGAATGCCGAAAAGCAGGTCGTTCGCCATAGGCTTATCCCCCTGGCGGCGCTTGAATCATATAGCTACGCCGCCATATCCACTATCATGCGCCGGATTAATGCCGGAGCGCAAAGCGGTGAAGGCCAAATTGGGGATTTTCTATGCGTGCGATAGTTTTGATGGCAATCAGCGCCGCCTACTTGGCGCTCACATTCGCATCTTCTGCCCGAGCAGACGACGAATCCGTTTGGGCCGCGCTGAAATCCGGCGGGCATGTGGCCCTTATCCGCCATGCCCTGGCTCCTGGCTTTGGCGATCCAGAAAACTTTTCGCTCGATGACCCAAAGACACAGCGCAATCTATCCGCCGAAGGTCGCGCGCAAGCGAAGCGGATTGGTGCTGCGTTTACCAAGCAAACAATTTTGAAAGCGCAGGTTTATTCGAGCGAATGGCGTCGGTGCATAGATACGGCAGACCTGCTGGACCTCGGCCCAGTTACGCCAGAGCCCATCCTGAATTCTTTCTTCCAGGATCGAGGAGATGGCGATGGGCAAACGGCGGCGCTTAAGGTGTGGCTGCAATCAGCCAACCTGCGGCGTCCGGTCGCACTTGTGACCCATCAGGTCAACATCTCCGCCTTCGCTGGGGTCTATCCGGCGTCGGGTGAAATGATCGTGATGCGCCGCGGCGACGATGGCGAATTCACCGTCGCTGGGCGCATATTGATCAAGTAAGACCGGCAGCGTCCGCGACCACTTTCATTGCGTCTGTGCTTGGGCGAGACAGCAGGATCGAGTGGATGTGACCTTTGCCTGCCGCCGCCTGCCAATCGGCGACCCGGGCGCGGATGCGGTCTGCTGAACCAACGAGCGCCATGCCATCGACCAATTCATCCGGAACAGCGGCCGCAGCTTCATCCCGCTTGCCAGTTAGGAACAGATCTTGGATCTGCTTCGCCGCGGTCTCAAAGCCAAGGCGCTTGGCATAATCGTTATAGAAATTCTTGTCGCGCGAACCCATGCCGCCGATATAAAGCGCCAGGTTTTCTCGAACGGGTTGGCGGCAGGCATCCAGGTCATCGCCCATAACTGTCGGCACAAAGGGCAGGATATCGTAGTTTGAGAGGTCTTTGCCACCGCCAGCACGGTCAAAGCCCTTCTCAAGCGCAGGCTCAAACACGTCAAATTTCTCAGGGATCATGAAGACCGGGAACATGCCGTCTGCGACTTCAGCAGACATGGCGACACCAGCTGGCGCGATAGTGCCAGTGTAGATTTTCATTTTGGGGTCGCCGTGCAGAATGCTCTTCAGCGGCTTACCCATTCCCGTAGCACCATCGCCGTAATACGGCACCTGATAGTGCTCGCCAGTATGTTCAAGCACAGCCTCGCGGGCTAGAATTTGGCGCACAATGGAAACATATTCCCGTGTCCGCATCAGCGGTTTGCCGTAGGGAACGCCGTGCCATCCTTCGATAACCTGCGGGCCGGATGGACCGATGCCCATTATGAAGCGGCCGCCAGACAGATGCTGCAAGCTCATCGCCGTCATCGCTGCACAGGCGGGCGTGCGCGCCGGCATTTGCATAATCGCCGTACCGACTTTGATCCGTTTGGTCTGCGCCAGCGCCCAAGCGGCAGGCGTCACGGCATCAGAACCATAAGCTTCCGCCGTCCAGATCGAGTCAAAGCCTAAAGCTTCTGCGGCGTCCACCTCGGCTTTAGGGAACTTTAAACGGGCGCCTGAATAGCCCATCACGTAACCGACTTTCATTTGCTTCTCTCTCTAACTGAATCTGCTATGGCGGCATGATGGTATCTTAGGCTAATATCCCCGCAATTATATGATCATTCGGATGGATCCCGCCCCGATGTCGATTTTGTTAAGCCCGTCTTTTCTGATCTTCGTCCTGTTGATCGTGCTGAACTTTGTCCTGATTTTCTCAGGCCAAATGCCGCTTCAACTGTTAGCGGGCATCTTCACGTTCTCGCTGTTTGTCGCAGCCGTATTGACGCTGATCGGCGTCGCCTGGGGCCGCATTATCGGCTTCATTGTGCTGATTTTAGCGCTGGTTATGGCGCTGCTATTGGCGCAACAGGCCGGGTTTCTTGTCTGATTAGTATCCAGGCGGCGCTTCGAACGCCTGATATTCCTGTTCCAGCAATTTTGCGACCTCAATCGCCGTCAGGTCCTCAAGGTAGGGCGCGATGATCTGTACGCCGACCGGCAGGCCGGACCGCGTTAGCCCGATTGGCGCAGATACACCTGGAAGGCCAGAAGTCCCATTCCAGCCGGACCAAAACAGCTGATCATTCTGCAGGACTTCTTTGCCGTTCACGACCAACGTCCGTGTCCACCGAGTTCCCGACTCATTCTGCGGGAATGCCGCACTGGCACCGACGGGGCACAGCAAAACATCCCAATCGCGGAAGAACTCGGCCCATACCGCACGCATCCGCATGCGCTCATTATTGGCGGGCAGCCAATCGCGGTGACGCATAACATTCGCCCGCGCCATCATCGCGTAATAGCTCATATCATCGGGGCTGAGCGTCTCAATATCCTTGAGGTTCTGTTCGACAAGTTCCGCCGGTTGGCGACCGGATGTAGTAGCGCGCAGCAGCGTTACATATGTCTGATGCGCCTTCACCTGATCCAGATCCGGCAGTGCGGTATCGCTGACGGTGGCACCCTGTTTCGCCAGAAACTCTGCGACGTCGTGAATACGTTCAGCGTATTCAGCGTCCGTCTCAATCACTGGCGTTGATGTCTGTACGGCAACGCGGAGGTTCTTCAGCGACCGCACACGTGGCGGGGGCGGCTCGAACCGCCATGCGGCGGCCTCTGCCGCCTCAGGCCCCGCCATCACGCCAAACGCCATCTCCAAATCAGCGGCGGAACGTGCAAGTGGGCCGATCACAGAGATATCTGCATAGGCATGCGCGCCCGGCAGCGAATGACCACGCGGCGGCAATACGCCATATGAGGGCTTCAGGCCCCACACGCCGCAATAATGCGCTGGATTACGGATTGACCCGCCAATATCCGACCCTGCTTCCAGGCCTGTCATGCCGGAGGCCAAGGCGGCGGCCGCCCCGCCAGATGATCCGCCCGGTGTGCGTGTCAGGTCCCAGGGGTTATTGGTCGTGCCGTAGATTTTGTTGAAACTCTGCCAGTCCGCCAACATCAGCGGCACATTGGTTTTGCCGAAAATGACCGCACCCGCCGCTTTCAAGCGTTGCGCCGCAAGGGCATCTTCGCCAGCAATGTTGTCCTTAAAAGCAGGATCACCCCAAGTCGTTGGCAGGCCTTTGATGTTGTAACTTTCCTTCAGCGTCATCGGCACGCCGTGCAGCGGCCCCATGATGTCACCTTTTGCGAGGGCGGCGTCTGCGGCGGTAGCGTCTGCCCGTGCCGTTTCCAAATCCGTCTGGATAATCGCGTTCAGCGTTGGGTTATGCAGCGCCATCCGCGCCAGAAAATGATCCAGCGCTTCAACGGCGCTGATGCGCTTCTCGCGGATGTCCTGGGCGATCCCCAATGCAGACTTAAAATGCAGTTCGGTCACGGTCTTTCTCCCCAGATGTTTCAGGCGGCACTAATTTCACTTATACATCCTGCAATCCAGGCCGCTATCCCGTCCAGTGTTGGAGCTAACCTCTATGCCGCCCGTCACCAAACTTCTCGCAGTATGCGTTCTTGCCCTTGGTCTATACGGCTGCGGAGTCAACAATATTCCCACATTCGAGGAACAGGCTAAGGCCGATTGGGCGCAGGTGCAGAATCAGTACAAGCGCCGGGCAGACCTGATCCCGAACCTGGTCGAAACCGTCAAAGGCTATGCCGCCCAGGAGCGCGAAACGCTGGAGGCTGTTGTCAAAGCCCGCGCCGCTGCGACCCAGGCGACCCTGCCGCCAGAATTACTGACCGACCCCGCTGCATTCCAGAAGTTCCAGCAGGCGCAAGGACAACTCGGCGGTGCTCTCTCCCGCCTTTTGGTGACGGTGGAGCGTTATCCAGACCTCAAGAGCAACCAGAACTACTTGAAGCTCCAAGATCAGCTTGAAGGCACAGAAAACCGTATCGCGGTCGCCCGGCGCGACTACATTGAAGCCGTGCGCAAATACAATACAGAACTGGTCACACTCCCCGGTCGCCTTTGGGCCATGATCATGTACAGCGATAAAAAGCAGATGCAGACCTTCACGGCAGAGCCAGAAGCCGCGAACGTGCCCCAGGTTAAGTTCAACTAAGGCAGATGCGCACTTCAGCCTTCCACACAAGCATTCTGGCGGCCCTTGGTGCCGTGCTGATTGCCGCCGTTGTCGTGGCCGCACCGCTTGTGGCGCTGACGGATTATGTGGTCGATCAGGCAAGCCTGATCCCGCCGGATCGTGAAGCACAGCTGATTGAAAAACTCCGCGCCCATGAAGCCGCTACATCAAACCAGGTGGCCGTTGCGACGGTCGCCAGTCTTGATGGTGAAGTGCTTGAACAGGCAGCACTCGAGATTTTGCGCACGGCAAAGCTTGGCCAAGCGGATAGGAACCTGTCTCTTATACACATCTCCGAGCCCAC
>CAJXVF010000071.1 GCA_913060845.1 uncultured Alphaproteobacteria bacterium
ATGTGTATAAGAGACAGCCATGGATCCGTCTGGAATCAGTCGGTCGCCGGTTTTACCCGGCAACGGCGTCTCATCGCCATTGGCACCGATAAAGCCGAACCGGCCTTTGCCGCCATCTTCACCGCCTTGCAGGCCCCAGGGCGCATGGCGGAAGCGTTCGCCGACGCCGTTGAAAGTGCAAGCGTGATCTACGGGTTTCACAACCCTGCGAATGCCGCGCCCGCCTGGATGTTTGCCAGCACCCCCTGAATTCGGCACGAGACCGTATTCCAGCACCATCAATGGATATTCCATTTCGATGGCTTCAACGGGCAGGTTGGATGTATTGGTAATGCCGGTTTGAACGCCATCCTTGCCGGGCTTGGTCGGCCTGCCGCCCGCACCGCCGCCGATGGTCTCCAAATATACGTACGCCTCGCCATTGCGGGGATCGACCCCAGAGAACACGGCCATTGTGTTGGCGCCGTTAGGGGCGGCGGGCACTCTGTCTGGCAGCGCCGGGGCCAGGGCGCCCATGACAACATCGATGACCCGTTGGCAGGTATGCGCCCGGCCAGCGACAGGGGCTGGGAACACAGCGTTGCACACCGTTGCTTCGGGGGCAGTGATAGGCGCGCAATCAATAACAGCCTGGGTGTTCGGCGCTTCAGGATCGAGCAGGGCTTTGATGGCGTAGATCACGGCAGCTTGTGTGGCGTTCAGCGTCATGTTGACGTTGCCGGGCACCTGCGGGCTGGAGCCAGCGAAGTCGAAGCTAAGCTTGCCGCCCTTCGCCACAATCGTGACCTCAAAGACGATGTCGAACGTCTCGACGCCGTCATCATCCATCATGTCGCGGAAGTTATAAGTCCCATCCGGCACCTGCTTCAGCGCGTCGGCGATGCGGGCGGCGGAGCGATCAAGCAATTGACGGAACCCGTCGCGCATCGTTTTGGCACCATAGCGTGCGCCTAGTTCCTGCATGCGGCGGACGCCGAGCTTGGCAGCGGCGATCTGGGCGTAGTAGTCGCCCCGGCGTTCAGTTGGTGCGCGGGCGTTCAGCAGGAAGATGTCTAGGATCTCCTGATTGATCTCATCCTTGGTACCAATGCGCGTGACGGGAATACGCAAGCCTTCCTGGAAAATCTCCGTCATGCCGCCAGACATACTGCCAGCGGCCATGCCGCCAATATCAGCATGGTGCGCAATGTTGCAGACGAAGCCGACCAGATGCCCGTCAACGAATACAGGTGCTGCGAAATTCACATCCGGCAAATGGGTGCCGCCCGCAGTATGCGGATCATTGGCGACAAATAGGTCGCCCGCGTGAATATCATCGCCGTATTTTTCGATCACACAGCGCATCAGGCCGCTCATGGAAGCAACATGGATCGGCAGGCTCATGTCCGCCTGGGCGATCAGGTCACCCTCGGCGTTCATGATTGCAGTCGAGTGATCGTGGCGTTCTTTGATATTCGTCGAATAGCTCGCCTTCATTAGTGCGACGAAACTTTCGTCATTGATGGATTTGAGCGCGTTGGTGAGGATTTCGAGGCCGATAGCGTCAAGTTCAGCCATAATTATGCCCCCTTCAGAGCGATGAGCATTGAGCCGTCTGGGCGGACATCTACTGTGTCTCCCGGGTGCACCGGCGTCGTTGCGTCTAATTGGTCGATGATGGCGGGGCCGGTGAAAGTCATGCCCGGTGCCAGCGTTTCCCGGCGATAAATCGGCGTTTCCATTGAAGCCTTGCCATCAAACCATACTGGGCGATGGCCGGTCGGTTCTGGCATAGGCTGGGCCTTGCCCGGTTCCGGCATGTCCTCGGCATCGTAAAGACGCCCACGGGCTGTCATGCGGAAGTTGACGATTTCAATCGCTGCCCCTGGGTCATGGAAGCCGTAAGCGCGGTCATGGGCTGCGAAAAATGCGTTCGCCAGCGCTTTGATATCCGGCATATCCGCGCCGGAAAGGCTGGGCGCAGAAGCGACGGGAACGATCAACTCAAAGTTCTGGCCGACATAGCGAAGGTCCAGCGCTAATTCCATGGTGCGGGTCGCGTCGGGCAAGTTTTCAGCGTCGAACCATTCTGCGGCGCGGGCGGCGAGGCTCGTCACGGTATCTGCCGCAACGCTCATCTGATCCGCGTGGAGCGGTAGGCGGAGGCTGGCAACGAAATCTTCTTTCTGGTCTGACACCAGCAGGCCTTCCGCGCACACAATGCCGGGGGAGGGCGGTACGAGCACTTCGCCCATGCCAAGTTCCGCCGCGACTTCACGGGCATGCAACGCGCCAGCACCGCCAAAGGCCATAAGTACGAATTCGCGCGGGTCACGGCCCCGTTCAACGGACATGCGCCGCACGGATCGCGTCATGTTAGCGACGGCGATAGCGAGCACGCCGAGTGCAGCTTCCTGCAACGACACGCCAACTTTTTCTGCCACTGGCTTCAGTGATGTTTCAGCGACGACTGGGTCTAGCGGCATCGCGCCATCGAGTAAGCCCGTTGGCGACAGGCGGCCGAGCACGAGGTTTGCATCTGTCACCGTCGGTTCAGTGCCGCCCTGGCCATAGCAGGCAGGCCCAGGCACGGCGCCAGCGCTGATCGGGCCGACTTTTAGCAGGCCATCGCGGTCAAACCAAGCGATGGACCCGCCGCCTGCGCCAACCGTATCGATATCGACCATGGCTAGGCGAATGGGGAACCCGGCGACATCACGCTGGAACGCGATCTCCGTTCGGCCGTCTTCAATAAGGGCTACGTCTGCACTGGTGCCACCCATATCAAGGGTTACAACGTTTGGACGTCCGGCACGGAGGGCGATGTGCGCCGCACCTACCGCACCCGCCGCAGGGCCAGACAAGGCCGTCCGTACGGGGAATGATGCGGTTCGTTTGGCAGACATGAGCCCGCCGGAGGACTGGTTCACGCCGAGCGCCGCCCCTTTGACGGCATCATTCAATCCAGCCGCCAGCCGCTCCACATAGCCTGCCATTAGAGGCTGGAGGTATGCATTGATCGCAGTTGTTTGAAAGCGTTCATATTCCCGGAATTCCGGCTGAACATCGGAACTCAACGAAACGCGCAAATTAGGCGCGATGGCCTTGATAGCGTCAGCCAATTGCTGTTCGTGCGCTGGATTGCGGTAAGCGAAGAGGAAGCAGACCGCCACAGCATCAGCGCCGCTATCAACGATTTCACGTGCAGCGCGGGCGGCCTCGGCGTCAGTCAGTGGCAGTACGGCCTCGCCCCGCCAATCCAGGCGTTCGGCGACTTCGAAGCGCATCGCTTCACCGGCTAATGGCTCCGGCTTATCCAGGTTCAGGTCATACATATGCGGGCGGACCTGGCGGCCAATTTCCAGCAAATCCCGAAACCCTTTGGTGGCGACAGCAGCGATGCTGGCACCCTTCCGCTGGATCAGCGCGTTGGTTGCGACCGTTGTGCCGTGGGCGATGCGCGCGGCTTCAGCCAGCGGCACATCATGGGCTTCGGCCATTTCAGCCAAGCCAGAAAGGATCGCTTCTCCAGGGTCTGCCGGGGTGGAGGGCCGCTTGAAAACGACTTCCCGGCCAGAGACGCCGTCACGGGCGTGGAAATCTGTGAAAGTGCCGCCTACATCGACGCCAATCGTCCAACTCATATGGGTGACTCAAGCCTTCCTACGTAATAAACCGAACGCGGCGAACAGGACGGCGATGATGGCGATCCCGGCTGCGATGTTTCTCTGGGTCATAATGCTGGTCGCTTCGTCCGCCTGCAACGCTTGGATGGATGCGGCTTGAACCCGCTCCGCCTGGAGTGCGGCGATGGCCTCAGCCTCAGCAGCTTTGACAGCAGCGGCTGCTTCATCGGTCACACGTTTTGTTGCGGCTTCGGCGATGTCTAGGTCTTCTTGCAGCCCGGCGCGCTCATTATAGGCCGAGGCCAGACTTGCCTGCATCCCAGACAATTGCTCTTCGAGCTGCTGGATCCGATCTGCACTTGCGGATGTTTCGGCAAGTTCAGCTGATGCTGCTCGCTCTGCGCCAACGGCTGAGGCCAGTGCGGCGCGCGCCCGTTGGAGGTCGCCTTCCAGGGCCGCTGACGCTTGGGTCTGGCCCGCCAGAGCTTGAGCCGTTGCAGACTGTTTGGCGTCAAGGTTTGCCACTTGACCCTGCAGGTCATTCACCTGGCCGACCAATTCGCCGATCCGGTCACGGAAGTCTGCATTTTCCGCCCTCATCAGTGCGGCTTGGTCTTCGAGCGCATTCTTATCTGCAACGAGCGCCGCGTTTTCAGTGCGCACTGCAGCCAACCTGCCGGCTAGGCCGCCTGCTTTACCGGATAGCGAATGGCGTTCAGATTTTAGATCATCGAGCCGGTTTTTGAGGTTTCCTGCTTCCGCTGAAGGGTCCCGGTTCTGGGTGCCTGCAACCGTTAGTGCCTGACGCGCGGCGGCGAGCTGCTGTGTCAGCGCCTGAATTTCTGCGGCCTGCGCAGATGCCCGGTCCGCAAGCATCTGATTCTCGCCTGATAGCTGATCAGCAACCGCCTTTGCGTTGGTGGTTTCTGTCGTGAGGTCCGCAATCTTTGCGTTTGCAGCGCCGTTCTCAGCCTCTAACGCGCTTTGCCGTATCGTCAGGTCATTGATCTGGCCGCGAAGGATGGATTGTTCGGCTTTGAGGCCTGAAATTTCTGCCGAAAGCTGTACGGCCCGCGCTTCCGCCGCGCGGGCTTTTTCTTCAGCAGCCTTTGTTTCGGCGGCAAGGGCTCGGATGCGGCTTAGGAAGCCGCCGCCGCCTGGTGGTTCTGGCAGGTTTGGTGGCGTTAGATTGGGCGCTTTTGGGGCTTCAGGCCGTGCAATCGTTGGCGCTTCAATCGTTGGGCGCGTGACGGATTGCGCGGCGGCGCTAGAGGCTAGGCCGCAAAGGGCCAAGCCAGCGCCGACAAGCGCTGTAATGGCCCGATGGGAAATCATGCAACGTCGTCAAACGCAGCCGCGGCATCATCTTCGATGTCGAGTTGCAGCACGTCATTGAAGCGATTGAATGCGCCACAGAGCGCAATGCGCCAGGTGAGTTCGACGATTTCAGGCTCGCCAAAATACTCACGCAGCCGGTCAAAAATACCGTCGCGCACCCGGTTTGGGTCCATCGTCACCTGTCGGGCGTATTCGATGACCAAGCGATCTTTCGCATCGAACTCATCCACATTGTCATAGTCCAGGATGTTCTCAATCGCGTTTTTGGAGGCGCCGATGACATTCAGCATTGGGCTATGATGCGCGACGCAATAATCGCAGGCGTTCAGCTTAGAGACTGCGACCAGCGCCAGCTCCAGCGACCGCCTGTCCAGCACGCCTTCATCACGTAAATCGCCAAGCAATCCGAATACATTGTTCAAGATCGGAGGGCGCTGCGCCATGGCACCAGCAAGGCTGGCGAAGGGGCCGTAGCCTGTGACTTCATCAAATGTCGCTTTGGCCGATTCAGGGACTTCCGTTCCCGATAATGTCTTCACGCGTGCCATCATACTGTCTCCCGCTGAATGCGTTTGGCGGGACAGTACAAGCACACGCGCAATCAGCCAAGCGCGTCCGCTAAAATCTCGACCAGATGGCGGGCTTCACGGCCAGCACCATCGGCGATTTGGTGACGACAGCTTGTGCCGTCTGCGACGATCAGTGTCTCACTATCCGCAGCGCGCACTGCTGGCAGCAGTTTGGCTTCCGCCATTTTCAATGAAACGTCGATGGTCTTCGCCTGATACCCAAACGCCCCGGCCATCCCGCAGCAGGAGGTCTCGATCATTGATGCCTCCATATCCGGGATCAGCTTGAGGGCGGCTAAAGTGGCCTCTGCCTTGCCAAACGCCTTCTGGTGGCAATGGCCATGGACCAAGGCTTTGGGTGCTAATGGGCGGAGTTTTTGGCGGAGAGTATCCGCTGCATCTGTTGCCAGGAAATCGTCAATCAGCCGGACGGCCTTACCAAGCGCCTCTGCACGGGGGCCAAGGTTCAGCGCCTCAAACTCATCCTGGAAGGTGAAGAGGCATGCTGGTTCTAGCCCAAGCACGGGCGCGCCAGAATTCACAAACGGCGACAAGAGGTCGAGCGTGCGTTCGGCCTCCACTTTGGCCTCATCAATCAGCCCAGCGCCAAGGAACGTGCGACCGCAGCACGGCCCGCGCCCATCCGGCCCGCGCGCAACGTGAACAGTATATCCAGCCGCTTGCAGCACTTTTACGGCGGCGCGGGGTTTTTCAGGCTCGAACCACGTCGTGAACGTATCTGCGAACAGCACGACGTCGGACCCGTCGCCCTTGATCGTCCCGCCAACGGTTTCCCGGAACGGACGGTTGCTCCATTCAGGCAATGAGCGCTTGGCAGAAAAGCCCGTTATCCGTTCGCTGAGGGCCGCGGCACCCGGCAGTTTATCGCGGAGGTTCAGCAGTACCCGTAGCTTGGATAAACGCGGCGCTTGGCGAGGCAGGAAGGCGGTCATTTTTTCGCCAGCAGTCAGCTTGCGGCGGGGCAATTCCTGGTAGGAGACCTCAATCTTCATGCGGGCCATGTCAACGCCGGTTGGGCATTCGCGGCGGCAGCCTTTGCAGCCGACACACAGTTCCATCGCATCACTGACGGCTTCAGAAGCAGCGTCCTCTGGCCCCAATTGGCCTGAAAGCGCGAGCCGCAGCGTGTTCGCCCGACCGCGCGTCACATCCCGCTCATCCCGGGTCGCGCGGAAGCTGGGGCACATGACCCCCGCTTGCAGGGAGCGGCAGGTGCCGTTGTTGTTGCACATCTCAGCGGCACCCAGGAATCCGCCCCATGGCGACCAGTCCAAGCCGGTTTCGATCTCAACAGGCGTATAGTCAGGCTTGAAGCGCAGCAGGCTGCGATCATCCATTTTGGGTGGGCGGACGATATTGCCTGGATTGAACAATCCGCCCGGATCGAACTTGTCTTTGATTTCCTCGAATGCGCGCGTGAGGCGAGGGCCTTGCATCACTTCGATGAATTCGGAACGGACCTTGCCATCCCCATGCTCACCGGAATGGGAACCGCCATATTCCGCGACGATGGCGAAGGTTTCTTCTGCGATGGAACGCAGCTTGGCAGCACCCTCCGCCTGCTTCATATCCAGGATTGGGCGGACATGCAGTAGGCCAACGCTGGCATGCGCATACCAAGTGCCGCCCGCCTGATATTTATCGAACAGGTCCGTGACCCGCGCCGTGAAATCTGCCAGATGCTCCAGCGGGATCGCGCAATCTTCGATGACGGACACGGGCTTGGCGCTGCCTTTCATCGCCATAACGATGTTCAGCCCGGCTTCCCGAACACCCCATACGCGCTTCTGCTGGCCGGGGTCCGTCACTGGCACAACAGCGTTCGGATAGCCAAGATCGCCCATCATCGCATCCAAATCCTGGAGGCTGGGGGCAAGGACGGCGTCGCTTTCGCCAGAGAATTCTACGATCAACAGCGCGTTCGGCTCACCGGGTGCCATGATTTTGGCGATATCGGCAAAGGCCGGCATGGCGCGGGAGCGTTCGATGATCGTGCGATCTACCAGCTCCACCGCATCCGGCTTTAGCGTCACCAGATGTTTGGTAGCGACCATGGCTTCCTGGAATGTAGGGAACTGGCAAATGCCAACGGCTTTGCGCACGGGCACCGGCTGCAAGTCCAGCTCAATCTCCGTGAAAAAGCCGAGTGTGCCTTCGCTGCCGACCAGAATATCGGCCATGTTGAACGCATCATTCCGCACCCGGTGCAGATTATAGCCCGCCACATGGCGCAGCACCTTCGGAACCCGCTCCGCTATTTCAAACGCTTCACGGGCGGATAGTTCGCGCAGGAACTTGACGAGCGGGTCTGTGTCATCCGGCGTGACGGCCTTGAAGCGACGGCCTGCGCCGTCTGCCATCAGCGCATCCACGCGGGCGACGTTGTCCGCCATGATGCCGTAACGGATAGAGCGTGCGCCGGACGAATTATTTGCCGTCATCCCACCAATGGTGCAGCGGCTGGCCGTGGATGGATCAATCGGGAAGAACAGCTTGTGCTGTGCCAACGCCGCGTTTAGTTCCGCCAGCACCACGCCTGGCTGCACGATGGCGCGCTTGGCCTCTGGGTCGATATCGATGATTTTGTTGAGATGGCGGGACGTATCGATAACAACCGCTTCCCCCACCGTCTGCCCACATTGAGACGTGCCAGCACCGCGCGGCAGCACAGGAACGCCAGCGTCCCGGGCATAGCCAAGCGTCGCTTCCACATCCGCAATAGACTTCGGACGGACCACGGCCAGCGGCGTTTGTTGATAGATGGATGCGTCCGTGGCGTAACGGCCAAGGTCTGCCGGGGATGAGAGGACATCGCCTTCGATGGCGGCGGTAAGGCGGCTACCGTCAGGCATTTGTAACGACCCTTAGTTGGCTTGGCAGGCGCCCCCCCTCACCCTGCCCTCTCCCCCCG
>CAJXVF010000072.1 GCA_913060845.1 uncultured Alphaproteobacteria bacterium
TTCAAACATAAAGGTCAAGCCATCAAATTCGGCTCCTCTATGACTCCGGGTATACTGCTAAATGTTGCTATCTATATCTTTGCCAGTCTGTAACACAGGTTACAGGCTGGCATCATTATGTGTGTTAGTTTGTAAATCCAAAAATGGGGAACAGAAAATGCATTTTAAACGGAGCCTTCTTGCGGCCGCCGCAATCTCACTAAGCTTCAGCGTCGGAAGTGCTCCGGCGTTCGCAGATGAGATCGGCCAAGTCAAGGTGCTTGTGGACTATGGATATAGTACAGCGCCTGGCGCAAGCCGGGGGCCAATTTACGTCCGTGATGATGTGGTTTCAGATGCGTTGCTTGAAACCGTTCGCGACGGGCGGATGGATATTGAGTTCAATGATAAAACCAAGTTGATTGTTGGTCCGGAATCAACAGTGAAGCTTGATCGCTTCGTTTATGATGCGAACAAGACGTCCGGTGATGTCGCTGTCAGCATGAGCCGCGGCGTTCTTCGTTTCGTCACTGGCCGCCTCTCAAGTCAGAGTTACAAGATCAAAACACCCACCGCGACGATGGGCGTGCGTGGTACAGATTTTGTTGTGCTGGTCGACGAAACTGGTGCCACAACAGTTTCAGTTCTTGATGGCGAAGTCTCAATGACCTCTGATGGTGGCGACGATGCGTCTGTTGGCGCCGGTAGCACGGGCTCTACATCAGGCTCATCGGTTTCGGTTTCGTCAACGACAGGATTACCTGCTGTCGCAACGGCTTCGTTTGGGGTGGATGAGGCTGAGAACGACAGTGCAGATGGCGATGACGGTGGTAATGAATCTTAACTAAATTTGCTAAGCAAAACAGGTGATTACTTCGGATACCTACTAAAACCGCAGTCTGAAATCTATGCGAAGCCCAGGTACGGAAACCGCCTGGGCTTTTTCATTTAAACTTGCGGCGACATTCGCTGAGTTGATGAAGAAACTTTCTCTTATTGCTAGCTAATGGTTGTGTATGTTGTTGGTTAAAAAGAGGTGCAATCGACTATATCAAGTATGAAAGAGTAGCCATTATTGCGTAATCGCCTGAACTAGAATCCAACGTGCGTGGTCTGCTGCACGGTTCTTCTATAGCGGCTATTTCAATCGGCTGGCGGTGTTCTTGGGTAGATAAATTCTACCCTCGGCATCAACAAGCGGAAGAGGCTGTTAGCGACAAAACCACTGTGTTGATGTGGTGCTGTGATGGTGATCTGGCATACAGCGTATTCTACCGGTTGGCAGTAGATTGTCCGCCATTAGGCTGCTGCGCAATCAAAACCTGGTCTAATTTCTTATTCAGTACCGCCGTTTCGGCCTGACCGATTGTCATCTCTACATCAACGAGGGTACCAGCGTCGGCAACGACCTCACGCTCAGTCTCAACACGTCCGATTCTTGCGATAACCGTGTACGGACCCGGGGCTAGGCGAAATAGAGGCGACTCGCCCTTGGCTCTAGCTATTTCGCGCCCGTTGCGCACGATCGAGATTTCAGCTGGTGCATGCGGACTTTGGTCCCGCCCGGGTGCGGAGGCAAAGGTCAGCGCGACACGAACGAAGCCCAAAGGCACATCAAGGCCAGCTGCAACGATCTCGCCAGGCCGAACTTCCACAATGCGCTCAGCGTTGGCGTGGTCAATGGCAGCATAGATTTTATAACGGCCAGCGGGAACCGTAGCCAACGCACGACCGCGGCCGGAGATTGTCATGATCGGGCCAGGGCCATCAAGACGCTCGATCCGGAACTGGGCACCGCGCGCTGCTGGGCGGCCACCGCTAAGCGCTGCAAGTGCAAGCTGGCCGGCATCAAGGGCCAACCTTCGGGTAACGACGCCTGTTTCGGGTGCCCAAACTTCAGCTTCGCTCACCGCACCGCCTCGGCTAACTCGCGCGAGATAGCGTCCGGCTGGTACCGCGAACAACGGACTGGCAGTTCGCTCCGTTCGGGCGACGAGCCTGTAGACCCCATGGGCATCAGCGCGAAGCAGTTCAAAGCGAGCGCCGTCAACAAGTAGATCGCCGCCCTGAACAAGGCTTGCCATCAAGCGAAGGCCCTGAGGCACGAAGCTTTCAGGCCCTGTCATGCGCCATCCACCCTCGAGCGGTTTCGGGGCGACAACAGCGGCGTAGGCGCCAGGAGCTTCTAAGGCCGGAAGGTCAGCTTGATCTGTAAGCGGCTGTCCGTCCGAAGCAGGCTGTTGCCCGCCTTCAGGCACTGCAAGCCCGGTGAGTGCCGCTGTTGGTGTGCGCAGCGTTAGTGCCAGAGCGGTCGACAGCGTCGCTGCGTCGGCCCGGGCAAAGCGGCCACCGGTATTGGCGGATATGCAGTCAATTCGGCTCGCTGTCTGATCACTCAAGCCAAAGCCGATCAGATCAACGATAAACTCCGGGTATTTTTCCTTCAGCCGACCTGCATGGGCGCACAGCGCTGCCAGACACTGATTAGGCCCCCCAACAATGGCTACGACGCGCTTAACCGGCGCTTCCTCAGGGAAGGCCGCCAAGGCAGCGTCCAATGCCGATGCCAGATTGCGGCGGCCTTTGGGTTCTGTGCCCTTGAAGGAATTTGCGCTTCCGCTATCTGACAACCTGAAGCCCTTGCAGGTTCCACCGCCATAGGCACCAATCCGGGTGTTGTTCAGAGAAAGTGCATTGATTGCTTGATGTTGGAGGTCGAACTTAACAGATCCGTCTATGGCAATGGCCATATCCGCGTTCGCGTCAATCAGCACAAGCGCACTCTGGGGAGCCGCTGTCTGATGAGCGTTAGGCGCTTCGGATGCACTCACTGGCAGTGTTAAGCAAAGCCCAACTGCTGCAGAAAAAGCCCCCAAAATGCTTTGCTTACGATGCGTTAGCCTGGAATTCATGGACGACGTCTCTTGCCCCCTGTTCTTATCGGAACTATACCCTCATGCACCCGGACTCATCAATCTAATGAGTCGGGAATACTTGGTGTTCGCGATGTCGCAGGCAGAATACTTACTCACCATATGCAGATCATACCCTGACGATTGGATACAATATATTGTATCTTGCTTATGCAATAAATGCCACTAATTATGAACAATATGAATATGTTGAACGTATGTATTTAGTGTGAATTATAAAGTACGTCAAAAAGAGGGGAGAGGGAGCCGTTTCTGGCTCGCTCTCCCCTGATTTTCTTTGCGGGTTAGTGAGCCTACGCAGCTTCACCTTCGCGCTTAGCTTTAGCGATCCGCTTGGACTCGTCGAACTCAGCACGACGGCGGGCAATCTCTTCCGCGCTCATCCTGTCCACGTTGGATATATCAAGTTTCCAACTTGGATCGTCACTCCAACGCAGCGGGTTTTGCACCGTGGTATTCGGCACAATAGCGGTTTCAAGAACTTGCATCGCTAAGTTCAGCGTCGCGTGCTGGCTGGCTTTATCAGAAGGACGGCCAGCCGGGTTGCCCAATGGGAAGTCACTGAATAGGAAGCGTGGGACGCCCACATATTCAACGATATCCTTCGCGCATCCCATTACAACGGTCGGAATGCCGGCTTCTTCTAATAGACGTGCAGTCAGACTCACGGTCTGATGGCACACGGGTCAATTGGCAGCGATGACAGCGACGTCAGCTTCATCTTCGCGCACACGGCGGATGATTTCCGCTGCATCGACTTCGATGGTCGTGCGATGGCTACGATTCGTTGGCGCCCCATGGAACCTAGGTGCGACTTCCCCAATCACACCCTCATCCGCCAATTGGCGAAGCATGGGCAGCGGGAACCATGTGTTGCTGTCTTCCTGGCTGGTGTGCAGCCGGTCGATCCCAATGTGGGAGATGCGTGTGTCATGATCGACAGACGTATCGCCTGAATACACATCATAGAACTTCGCAGCAGCATTGTAGGCTGAGCCCGGTCCCTGATCGCCCTTACCGGGCTGGTAGGGCGCGGCTGTCGTGATAAGCGCCACGCGGCTTTCTGAGACGGGCTTTTTCAGCGGCGTGAATGGCGTATCACTGTGATGCGCCCATTCATACGGTTTGCCGTACCCGAGCGTCGTATAATAGTTACGAATACGCTCCATATACGGGATTGGCTTGTCGTCCGGAGACGCGAAGCCATAAGGATTATCGTCCATCAATGCCCTCCTTTTCAGTGTGATCAAGTTGGGCTTAGACTAACCAAATGCTGAACCAATGACAAAGGCAGGAGAATGGCCATGTTGCATCGCCCAATTCAAGTAAAGCCAATTTCTGGCGGCCTCGGCGCTGAAATCGAAGGCGTTGACCTCTCGACGCTGGATGACACGGCATTCGCAGAGATCAACCAAGCGTTTCTGGATCATCAGGTTATCTTCTTCCGCGACCAAGATATCACGCCAGAACAACAGCTTAATCTGGCACTCAGGTTCGGCGACATCCATTACCATCCGTATATGTTGGGCATGGATGACCACCCAGAGATTCTGGAGATCATCAAGGAGCCGGGCGAGACATATACGTTTGGCGCCGCTTGGCACACGGACCAGATGTTCAATCCGTCGCCCGCTAAAGCGACTATGCTGTACGCGAAGGAAACGCCAGCAGTTGGCGGCGATACGATGTTTTCCAGCATGTACAAGGCCTATGAAGGCCTGTCTGACGCTATGAAAGCGATGCTGAAGGATGTAAAAACTTTCAATGTCGGCGACCGGTTTAAGAACATGGGTGGCGGTTCACGGGCTGAGCGTTATGCCGGCAATAAATCCATGGCGGGCAAGGTGCGGGACCCGGGTAATCAGATCACAGAGGCGCATCACCCCCTGTTCCGGACGCACCCGGAAACGGGGCGCACCGGCCTTTATATTGGCAGTCACACGCAAGGCTTTGAAGGCATGCGGGCCGAGGAAGCCGATCCGATTATTGATTATCTCCGCCGCCATTCCATCCGGCCAGAATATCTATGCCGGTTCCGATGGGAGCCAGGCTCCATGGCGATTTGGGACAATCGCTGCGTCCAGCACTATGCGGTGCCGGATTACAATGAGCGTCGCCGTATGCATCGGATTACGATTGCTGGCGACGTTCCCTATTGAAATAGAAAACGCCCGCCTGGCGGCTGCCAAGCGGGCGTTTGAATGCTTAGTCTAAGCAGGCTTAGAGGTTAGCAAGTACGTTCTCAGCGGTCGAGGCCTCGAACTGGCCGGGCTCTTCAACGAAGAGCTGCGTGACCGTGCCGTTGTCGACAACCATGGCGCAGCGTTGCATGCGTTGGCCAAGGCCGAAGCCGGAACCATCCATGGTCAGGCCGCAAGCCTGTGCGAAGTCGCCATTGCCGTCAGCAACCATTTTCACAGCTGCGCCAGCACCCTGGGCTTCACCCCAAGCGCCCATGACGAAGGCGTCATTGACAGCGATGCATGCGATTTCGTCTACGCCTTTGGCTTTGATCTGATCGGCTTTCTCAATGAAGCCGGGCAGGTGCTTGGCGGAGCAGGTCGGCGTGAAGGCACCGGGAACTGCAAACAGAACAACCTTTTTGCCGCCAAAGAAATCGCTGGCTTCCAGATTCTCCGGACCGGCAGAACCCATGGTCTTGAAGGTAACGGCAGGCGCTTTATCGCCAACACTGATGCTCATTGCATTCTCCTGAATTTTGTTTGGTATCCGGCGGCGCGAAATACGCCGCTCTCACCTTGATACATAGCGAGCCTGACAGGGATTAAAACCCCTATCCTGTGTGAATGCTAGCGGGCTGATTGCTAGCGCGCTTTTTCAATTCCTTGCAGAACGACGTCAGCGCTTAGCAATTCTGGCAGCGGCACCCCATTCGGCGCACCTGGTCCGTAGACCACATTGAACGGGATGCCATAACGCCCAAAACTCGCCAGATAGTCGGCTATTTTTGGATCAGGCCGTGTCCAGTCGGCCTGCATCGGCGTCACATTGGTTTCGAGCAGTGCCGCCACTGGATCGCGAGATAGTACGGCTGCCTTGTTCCATTTGCAGGTGACGCACCAATCTGCCGTTACATCCACCAGAATCACCTCGCCGCTGGCTACCCGGCGGGTGATTTCGGCACGGTCGAATGGTGCCCAGGCAAACCGCGCAGGTCCATCGGCTTTTGGCGCAGACGCCAGGGTCGTCACCAGCACTCCGCCGATCACGAAGGCACCTGCTGACATGGCCCACCGCCTTGGCCCATCAGATTTCATCAGTGCAATAACCAGCAAGGCGGCGGCTGCCAGTGCGCCAAGCGTGGCAGCGATTCCAGCTTGCCGGAACAGAACCCAAAGCAGCCATCCGCCCGTCAGCGCTACTGCGACGGCCAGAACACGGCGGACGATATTCATCCATGCGCCCGGCCTCGGCAAAATTCGGGCTACAGCTGGGAACAGGGCGGTCAGCAGGTAGGGCAGGGCGAGGCCGACGCCCATGGCAGCAAAGATCGCCAAAATTTCACCACTGCCCCGGCTCAGCGCAAAACTGAGCGCGGAGCCGACGAACGGTGCTGAACACGGAGTGGCCAGGGCTGTCGCGAGAACGCCAGTCCAGAAAGAATTACCAATGCCGTCCTTGCCTGTGCCGGAAAGTGCCGCTCCAGCACGACCAACGGCGTCTGGCGCTTCAATTTCGAATGCGCCCCAAAGGTTGGCTGCAAACAAGGCCATGACCATTGCCATCGCGCCAACAAAGATTGGCTGCTGAAACTGAATGCCCCAGCCAACAGCGACGCCGGCACTCTTCAGGCCAATGGCCAATCCGGCCAGCACGAGGAATGAGACGATGATGCCAGCAGCGGAAGCTGCGAATCCCCTACGGATAGCGGCCCGGCCTGCACTCGCATGCTCCAGCGCGCCCATCAGCTTGATCGCCAGGACAGGCAGCACGCAGGGCATGACGTTCAGGATCAACCCGCCAAGCAATGCAATTCCCAGCATCAATAGTAATCCAGGCCCACCGCCGCTTGAGGCGGCGGCGCGTGGTGGGCCAAGTGCAGTGCGTTGTTCGAACGAGAGATTTGCGCTCGCCAAGGTTACGAAAAATTCGGCACCGGGCTTGGCGTAATCAACGGCATCGAGTGGTGCTTCGAGCGCCTTAGCGGTCGCCCTGAATTGGCCATCGCCCAGGTCTTCAAAGGTCGGCGCACCAAAGAAATAACCCGGCAAGCCGTCCACAAAGAAATCTGCTTTTGAGAGAGGGGCGGAGGCCGAGCCTTCTATTACCAGTGCGGGCTGGTCATCCGGGCCGGCGAGCCATGCAGCACTTAACGTTGATCCTGCACCTGCCGGTGCCGGCGCTTGACCTCGGGCTTTATCAATTGCGAATGCATGCTTGGATGGTTTGGCAGGTCCAGCCGGGAGGTTTAGCGCCAATGTGGCAGTTTGCGGCACACAGACTTCGGCGCATGTCAGATAATCTACGGTGAGCTTGAAACGCGCCGCCTTTGTGGGGTCCTGCAGTTTCACTGTCACCGGTAATAGAATGCCGCCAGTGTAGCCAATGGAATCGAAGCCCAAGATGGTGAAGCGTTTTGGCGTCGGCCATGTGATTTCGGCGGACGCAATATTATCTGAACCATCCCACTCCAAGTTTGGCGGGTATCCTTGCGGGCCGGGTGCGCGCCAATAGGTTTTCCAGCCGTCCTTCAGCACAAATTCAATGCCGAACCGCAATTCGCCGTCGCTGCCAGTCGCATCTACGGCGGAGAGCAAGCGAGCACGGGCTTCGGGGGTGGCGTCCCACGCGGATTCAACGGCTTTCGCCGGACCAGCAAACAGGCTAGCAAGGGCGATCAGGCCGACGACGCGGATAAGTAGGCGGCTATTGAACAAGGGCATCAGCGCATCCATGAGAGTTCTATACTTGGATATACGATGGCTGGCCTTAAGCGCCAGTGTGTAAGGCCTCGCCTCACGCAGAAGTGTCTTTTGCGCAGTCTCCGCTTGCCCTAGCTCGCTCTGCCCAGTACTTTGCGTGCTATGGCTGATAACGAAGCGCTTTCTCTCAAAGGTAGACTGCTGGTGGCGATGCCGACCATCGGCGATGAGCGGTTCGAACGGACCGTGATCTATATGTGCGCCCATTCTCATGAGAAGGGTGCAATGGGACTGGTGGTTAACAAGCCGGTCGATGGCGTGGATTTCCGGGAACTACTGGATCAATTGAAGATCACGGAAGTCTCGATTGACGAATTGCCTGTGCAATATGGCGGGCCAGTTGAGAAGACCCGCGGCTTCGTGCTTCATACCACAGACTATAAGTCTGATGGTGCGTCAGCCGTGTCAGAAGATATCTCGCTGACGGCGACTTTGGATATTCTGCGTGACATAGCTGCAGGTGGCGGGCCGGACCGGCATATTCTGGCGCTTGGCTATGCCGGATGGGCACCTGGCCAGCTTGAGGACGAAATCAAGGCTGTCTCTTATACACATCTGACGCTGCCGACGAATAG
>CAJXVF010000073.1 GCA_913060845.1 uncultured Alphaproteobacteria bacterium
ACAAGCCGCAGTCCAAGCGGCTTGGCTTCGGCGACGCATTGACGCCGCCCCGCCTGGTCCGGGCCGGTTTGCCGCACTTGCTGGATTGGCTGCGGCGGCGGCCGCTTTAGGCGAAAGCGATGCCGTATTTCAGCAGATCGAAGCCTCCCTCAAACGCGCAATCCGGGATGAAATTGGCAGCGACGGCGTTATCGCCGGCGCCACGCCGCTAGATCAACTTGATGCTCTAATGCGTCTGCTAGACCTCCGCGCCGCTGCAGCCGCAGTCGGTCGCGCCCCTTCGCCCGCCAGTGCAGATGCAGCGCAAGCGATTGCAGCACCGCTCGCAGCTTGGCGACTGGGCGACGGCGGGTTGGCGACATTCGGCGGCGGCGAAGGCGATCCCTGGACTGTCGATTTGGCACTCGCTGCATCGGGCTGGCGTGGGCGCGCACCGTTGGATATGCCAGATGCCGGATATGCACGAAGCCTCGCAGGTCGGGCAATCCTGGCAGCAGACAAATTCGGCGCACTGGAATTCTCCCACGGCGCTGACCGGCTCTTCACCAGCATTGGTGCCCAATCGGATGCACCGCCAAGCCGCTTCGCAGTCCCTGGCGTATCCGCATTTTCCGCCCCTTCAAATGGGCTAACCAAGCTGGTAGACGCAGACCCTATTCAGCGCGAACAAGGCGATGGTGCCACGCTGTTGACTTTCCAGTGGCGCTGCCAGAAGCCGGATGCGCGCTGGCGCCGCCGCGTGTTCCTCTCTGGTGATGGCAAGGACTTACGCGGCGAAGATGCGGCCATTGCCAGCCCCAAAAGCCCAGCAATGCTGGCGTTTCACTTGCACACTGGATCAGACGCAATTGCGCTTGATGACGGCGGCATTCTAATCCGCGCGCGCTCCGGCCAGGGCTGGCGTTTCCGTTCTGACCGCCCAGCACGGCTTGCTGCGGAACCTTATCGCGGCCGCCCCGGTCAACCGGCGGCATCTGCGCGGATAGAAATCCCGCTGACAGTCGGACCCTCCGGCACCGAACAAGTGCGCTGGAGCTTGCGCATGGAGCCGCAGCGGGGCTGACTTTTCCCCAGGCGTAGACGTCTGGGACGTTCCGCCACCCCCGGAATCGCTCAGACCTCAATTGACTCCAAAGCGCTGCGGTCGAATACAATCCGGCCAATCGCACATCTTATTTGTATGGATGCGCGCGCTGAATCTGTGGGCTTACTCGCCTCTATTCAGTCCCGTTCAAGGAGTTGCCTTCGATGGCTATGTCGCTCGATCTGCCGCCCGCACCCGATAAGGTCAAAGTCAAACGGGCGCTATTGTCCGTGTCCGATAAGACCGGAATTGTTGAATTCGGCCAATTTCTGGCAAGCCAGGGCGTGGAAGTGCTCTCTACCGGTGGCACCCGCAAAGCGCTGATGGATGCTGGCGTGAATGCGATTGAAGTGGCCGAAGTCACGGGCTCTCCCGAAATGCTGGATGGCCGCGTGAAAACGCTGCATCCCCGTATTCACGGCGGCCTGCTGGGCGTGCGCGGCCTGGAAAGCCACCGTGCCGCAATGGCAGAACATGGCGTGCCGGAGATCGACCTGCTGGTCGTCAATCTCTACCCGTTTGAGGAAACGGTTGCTGCAGGTGCCGATGCCCAAACCGTGGTTGAGAATATCGATATCGGTGGCCCTGCTATGATCCGCGCTGCTGCCAAGAACCACGTTTACGTCACCGTCGCGACAGCGCCTGAAGATTTGGCCGCCATTCAGGCGGACATGGAAGCAAATGCTGGCGCTGTCACACTGACGCTCCGCCGACGGCTTGCAGGCCAAGCCTATGCCCGCACAGCCGCTTATGACGCGCGCATCGCTGGATGGTTCGCTGCAGAACGTGAAGAAGATTTGCCTGCAACACTGCCGCTCGCAGGGACCCACGGCGAAACGCTGCGCTATGGCGAAAACCCGCACCAGCAGGCCGCATTCTATCGGATGCCCGATGCCTGCGGTCAGGTTCGCCCCGGTGTTGCGACTGCAGCCCAGCTTCAAGGCAAAGCGCTGTCGTACAACAATCTGAATGACACGGACGCTGCATTCGAATTGGCAGCAGAGTTCGATGATCCGACAATCGCTATCATCAAGCACGCCAATCCTTGCGGCGTCGCGACAGCCGCATCACTGGAAGCAGCATGGCATCAAGCGCTGAAATGCGATCCTGTCAGCGCATTCGGCGGTGTTATCGCCATGAACCGTGCGTTGGATGTAGCGACGGCGTCTGAAATTAGCAAAATCTTTGCCGAAGTCATTATCGCGCCAAGTGTTGACGAAGACGCAGCCGCTCTACTCGCCAAGAAGAAAAACCTGCGCGTGCTGAGTGCCGGTGCCATGCCAGACCCAGCAGCCATGGGCCTGGCCTTCAAAAATCTGGCCGGCGGTCTGTTAGCTCAAAGCCGGGATTCCGGACGCGTTAGCTTGGAGACGCTGAAAACAGTCACCAAACGCGCACCAACGGATGATGAACTTCGTGATCTTCTCTTCGCCTTCCGCGTCGCGAAGCACGTTAAATCGAACGCGATTGTCTATGTGAAGGACGCAGCGACAGTCGGCGTTGGCGCTGGCCAAATGAGCCGGGTCGACAGTGCCCGCACCGCAGCCCGCAAAGCCATGGATGCAGCAGAAGCCGCTGGCGAAACTGAGGCCCTGACAAAAGGTTCCGTCGTCGCTTCAGACGCGTTCTTCCCCTTCGCCGATGGCCTGCTTGCGGCCGCTGAAGCGGGAGCCACCGCCGTCATCCAGCCCGGCGGTTCCATCCGCGATGATGAAGTAATCGCCGCCGCCGACGAAGCCGGCCTCGCCATGGTCTTCACCGGCATGCGCCACTTCCGGCATTAATGATAAAGGGGGTGCCTGTTTCCTTAGCACCCCCTTCTCACTCTCGCCGTTAGGCCGCGTTCGCCGCGATAGCGCCGATCGCTAGGCCGCCTTCGCCGATGGATACGCGTACGGTTTGGCCGTCCAGGATATCGCCTGCCAGGATTTTACTGGCGAGCGCATTCTGCAGTTCCCGCTGGATCACACGCTTCAGAGGACGCGCGCCGTATACGGGGTCGTAGCCCTGTTCCGCCAACCATTCGCAAGCGGCAGCGTCCAAGTTCAGGCGGATGTTCCGGTCTTCCAGCAGCGCATCAAGACGCGTCAACTGGATATCGACGATGGATGCCATGTCTGCCCGCGCCAAGCGACGGAACAGCAGTACCTCATCCAACCGGTTCAGGAATTCTGGCCGGAACGCCGCCCGGACAGAGCCCATAACCCGCTCCCGCGCATCCGCCATATCGGCACCATCAGGCAAGCTCGCCAGATGTTCGGAGCCGAGGTTGGACGTCAGGATAATCAGCATGTTGCGGAAATCGACCGTGCGGCCCTGACCATCGGTTAAGCGGCCATCATCCAGTACTTGCAGCAGGACGTTGAACACGTCCGGATGTGCCTTCTCGACCTCATCAAACAGAATGACCTGATAGGGGCGACGACGGACAACTTCGGTCAAAGCGCCGCCCTGATCGTAGCCCACATAGCCTGGCGGTGCGCCGATCAGGCGGGAGACCGCGTGCTTCTCCATGTACTCAGACATATCGATGCGCGTGATCGCTTGCTCATCGTCAAACAGGAATTCCGCCAGGGACTTCGCAAGTTCTGTCTTACCGACGCCGGTTGGCCCCAGAAACAGGAACGAGCCGATTGGACGGTTCGGGTCCTGCAGCCCAGCACGCGCGCGGCGGACGGCTTCAGAGACGGCAGTAACGGCCTCCTCCTGGCCAACGACGCGCTTGGCAATATGCGTTTCCATAGCCAGCAGCTTTTCACGCTCACCCGCCAGCATTTTGTCCACGGGAATACCGGTCCAGCGGGAGACGATGCCAGCGATATGCTCATCGGTCACGGCTTCGCTCAACATGGCGGCTTCGCTTGAATCCTCAGCAGCAGCCAACTTCCGCTCAAGCTCTGGGATCACGCCATATGCGAGTTCACCGGCCCGGCCCAGATTGCCGTCACGCTGCGCAGCATCAAGCTCAGACCGCGCATGGTCCAGCTGCTCCTTCACCTTATTGGCAGACGACAGGCGTTCTTTTTCAGCCTGCCATACAGATGTCGCTTCTGCCGACTGACGTTCCAGATCGCCCAGCTCATCCTCAATCTTGCCGAGCCTGTCCTTGGAGGCCTCATCGCTCTCCTTCTTCAGCGCTTCACGCTCGATTTTAAGCTGGATGATACGGCGGTCGAGCTCATCAATCGCTTCCGGCTTCGAATCCAACTGCATTTTAAGGCGGCTGGCTGCTTCATCGATTAGATCGATTGCTTTATCCGGCAAAAATCTATCCGTAATGTACCGATTGGACAGCGCAGCGGCAGCAACAATCGCGACGTCCGAAATTCGCACGCCATGATGCAGCTCGTACTTTTCTTTGAGGCCGCGCAGGATTGATATGGTATCCTCCACCGTCGGCTCGGCGATAAACACCGGCTGGAAACGGCGGGCAAGCGCTGCATCTTTCTCTACGTGCTGGCGATATTCATCCAGCGTGGTAGCACCAATGCAATGCAGTTCACCACGCGCCAAGGCCGGTTTCAGCATGTTAGACGCATCCATCGCGCCATCAGCCTTACCCGCACCAATCAGCGTATGCATTTCATCGATGAACAGGATGACCTGGCCTTCTGCAGTCTCAATTTCCTGCAGTACGGCTTTTAGGCGTTCCTCGAACTCACCGCGATATTTTGCACCGGCGACAAGAGCGCCCAAGTCCAGCGCAAGGAGCCGCTTAGATTTCATACCCTCTGGCACATCTCCATTGATGATGCGCATGGCAAGGCCCTCGGCGATGGCGGTTTTGCCAACGCCGGGTTCGCCGATCAGCACCGGATTATTCTTCGTGCGGCGGGAGAGAACCTGGATGGTACGGCGGATTTCTTCGTCGCGCCCGATTACGGGATCAATCTTGCCGTCACGGGCCGCCTGCGTCAGGTCACGGGAATATTTGTTGAGCGCCTCATAGCCATCCTCCGCACCTGAACTATCGGCCGTGCGGCCTTTGCGCAGGTCTTGGATGGCTTTATCAAGCCGCTCTGGCTCCACCCCAGCATCCTTCAGAATACCCGACGTATCGGCCTTCTGGGTGGACGCCAAAGCGGCAAGCGCGCGCTCGACCGTGACAAAGCTATCGCCGGCCGTCTTGGCCGCCGCCTCCGCAGCATCCGTAACCTTGGCGAATTCGGGGGACAGATAGACTTGTCCAGCGCCGTCGCCTTCAACGCTTGGCAATTTGGCAAGCGCGGCTTCAGTGGCGGCATAGGCCTTCTTGGCGTCGCCGCCAGCGGACGCGATCAGATTGGATGCAAGACCTTCATCATCATCCAGAAATACTTTGAGCAAATGCGCTGGCGCTAGCCGCTGATGGCCAGAGCGGAGCGCTAAGCCTTGGGAAGATTGCAAGAACCCGCGCAGGCGATCCGTATAGGATTCTACGTTCATATGACTTCTCCATCGTTAGCAACCGGCATAAGAAAGTCCCGCTTCGCGGCAACCTCCGCCCCTCATTTTTGAGGACCGATCCTGTACTCAGATATGGTGTTGTATTTTCGTCACACAAGAGGTCTATTCTTTGGCAACGCCACAGAAATCGAACTTTTCTGAAAATCGATTGCTAAGAGTGTTTGCTATCTGTATTTAATTGCCGTTAACTACAGAATGTGGATGATCCACGTCTGATGTCTTGAGCGAATGGAAGCCTGTGTTGTCTAACGCGACCAACACCCGCTTGATCTGCAGCCCGGCCCTTTCGGCGTCGGCGCTTCCGCTCGACCTCCTTCTGCGACTTACTCACCCCTGAGCGGGTTGTTTGGGCATGCACTTGCCTAGCAGCGTTCAGGGGACATGAGATCAAATTAGCGCCAGCGCCACGCTGAAGCGTATCTAAACATTCAGATTCCAGAAGAGACCAATCCAATGAGCAAGCAAGACCAAGTCATTATCTTTGACACGACCATGCGCGATGGCGAGCAATCCCCTGGTGCTTCCATGAACCTGGAAGAAAAGCTGCGTATCGCTGAAATCCTGGAAGCCATGCGCGTCGATGTGATCGAAGCGGGCTTCGCCATTGCTTCCGAAGGTGACTTTGAAGCGATCAACGAAGTCTCCAAGATCATCCGCGAGAGCACGATTTGCAGCCTCTCGCGTTCTGGTCGCGAGGATATTGAACGCTCCGCTGAGGCGCTGAAGCCTGCTGAACGCAAGCGCATTCACACCTTCATCGCTGTGTCGCCCATCCACATGGAACACAAACTGCTGATGAAGCCGGAAGACGTGCATGCCGCCGTTATTGACAGCGTCACCCATGCCCGGAACTTCTGCGATGATGTAGAATGGTCTGGCGAGGATGCGACTCGCGCTGACCGGGACTTCCTGTTCAAGTGCATCGAATCAGCAATTAAAGCCGGCGCCACCACGGTGAACATTCCCGATACGGTCGGCTACACCGTGCCTGCCGAATATCGGGACCTGATCACGGACATCATGAATAGCGTGCCGAATATCGATAAAGCCCGCGTCTCCGTGCATTGCCACAATGACCTGGGCTTAGCCGTCGCCAACTCCTTGGCAGCACTGGATGCAGGTGCGCGGCAGATCGAATGCACGATCAACGGCCTGGGCGAACGGGCTGGCAATTGCTCGCTGGAAGAAATCGTGATGGCGCTGAAAACACGCTCTGACGCGATGCCCTATACTACGGGTGTCGACACGACGCAGATCATGAAAGCGTCCCGAATGGTCTCCACCGTCACTGGATTCGCAGTGCAGCCGAACAAGGCCATCGTTGGCGCCAACGCCTTTGCGCATGAAGCTGGCATCCACCAAGACGGCATGCTGAAAAATAAATCCACCTACGAGATCATGCTGCCGGAAGACGTCGGCTTGGTCGAATCGAAGCTGGTTATGGGTAAGCATTCTGGCCGCCACGCTTTCCGCGAAAAGCTGAAAGAAATGGGCTACGAAATGGGACAGAACGCCCTGAATGACGTCTTCCGCCGCTTCAAAACCCTCGCTGATCAGAAGAAAGACGTGTTCGACGAAGACATCATCGCCCTGGTCGATGACGAGGTGGTGCGGGAGCATCAACGTTTGCAATTCGTTAGCTTGCGCGTCGTCGCTGGGTCCGAAGGGCCGCAGCAAGCCAGCCTGAAGCTGGATATCGACGGTGACGTAAAGAGTGCAGAAGCCACAGGCAACGGTCCGGTAGACGCCATCTTCAACGGCATCCGCCAGCTGTTCCCTCACACGGCGGTCCTGCAATTGTATCAGGTGCACGCAGTGACACACGGAACAGACGCGCAAGCCGAAGTTACCGTGCGTTTGGAAGAAGACGGCAAGACTGTGAACGGCCAAGGTGCGGATCCAGACACCATGGTCGCCTCCGCCCGCGCCTACGTTCATGCCTTGAATAAGCTGATGACAAAACGCGAGAAAACGGCTCCTGCAGCCCTCTCCGCCTAACCCATCTCGCTTAAACCTAGAGAGGCGCCTTTTCGCAGCCTCAAACCGGGTCTATAACGACGCGCCCTCGCCGCCCTGACGGGATGGTGGGGGCGTTGTTTTTTATATGGCGGATTTATAGCCAATGCTCGCACGCCTTTTCGGCCTCGTGTCCTCTGATCTCGCGATTGATTTGGGCACCGCCAACACGCTGGTCTACGCACCGCACCAGGGTATCGTCCTGGACGAGCCCTCAGTCGTGGCCATGGTCACCGTGCACGGGGTTAGAAAAGTGCTGGCTGTTGGCGCTGAAGCGAAAGATATGCTTGGCAAAACGCCAGGCAATATTGAAGCCATCCGGCCCCTGCGCGACGGTGTAATCGCAGACTTCGAAATTGCCGAAGAGATGATCAAGCGCTTCATCCAGAAAGCGCAGAACCGGCGGTTCTTTGCTGCTCCACGCGTCATCGTGTGTGTGCCATCTGGTGCTACCGAAGTTGAACGTCGCGCCATTATGGAATCGGCCGAAGCTGCTGGTGCCCGCCGGGTCAGCTTGATCGAAGAACCCATGGCCGCCGCGATTGGTGCTGGCATGCCCGTGACAGAGCCAACGGGCTCCATGATTGTCGATATCGGCGGTGGGACGACGGAAGTCGCCATATTGGCGCTGTCCGGCATCGTGTACGCCCGCAGCGTCCGCATCGGCGGCGACGCCATGGATGATGCAATAATCGCCAGTGTGCGCCGACGCCATAACCTGCTGATCGGCGAGCGCACTGCTGAACGTATTAAGAAAGAAATCGGTTCTGCGGTTGTCGCAACCGGCCCAGAAGAAATGCGCCTAGCGATTCGTGGCGTGTCTCTTATACACATCTCCGAGCCCACGAGACCTCTCTACATCTCGTA
>CAJXVF010000074.1 GCA_913060845.1 uncultured Alphaproteobacteria bacterium
TCGTGGGCTCGGAGATGTGTATAAGAGACAGTCTGGGGAGCGTTATCCAGCACGATCAAATTCCATGTTTTGTGGCGTCAAGGTCGAGTTTAGCTAAGGGTGGCTTGTCTGGTTTCTACTCAGCTTGCCGTCAAGCAGCGAATAGACCCAATCTGCGGCAGAGGCGGGACCCTAAAAGGGCGATCGCCGCAGGAACGCTGGTTTAGTGCGGCGTTTGAAGACGTTTGTCAAGCAGATTGCTGTAGATCCATGGGATCAAAACGGTCGAACAATAACCATGATCACGATCACGATCATTGCCAAAGTTGGAACTTCATTGGCGACACGGAAATATCGGCTGGACCGCGTATTCTGATCCACTGCGAAATCCTTCCGCCAACGTCCCATCAAGTGATGGAAATGGCTGAGACCCAACACCAATACGAGCTTCACCCAGATCCAGCCACTAGACCAATCAATCACGCCTGGTGTCGCCAATAACAGCCCACCAAACAAGAATGTTGCGATCATGGCTGGGTTCATAATCGCCCGCAATAATCGTCGTTCCATGATCTTGAAACGTTCAGATTCTGGCGATCCAGCGTCAACTTCAGTGTGATAGACAAAAAGGCGCGGCAAATAGAGCAATCCCGCCATCCAGGCGATCATAGAAATTACATGGAGCGCTTTGGTCCAGAGATATATATCTGCCAGAAACTCCAGCATAATCAGCCTCTAACCGTCTCAATCAGGCGTTCAACATGGGCAATTGGCGTATCTGGTGTGATGCCATGGCCGAGATTGAAAATATGGCGATGGTCTTCCGTAGCAGCAAGGATACGGCGAAGCTCACGATCCAAAATATCGCCACCTTTAACAAGCGCCGTCGGATCAAGATTGCCTTGTGGGACAGCCCCCGCATTGGCCACACGGGCCATCTGTTCAGCTGGTAGGCTCTGACCGCAGGATACCGCATCGATCGATTTAGTGGAGGCATAGGCTTCAAGGTAGGAATCTGCCCCCCGCGGGAATGCAATCACATAGGCATCTGGACGAGCAGCTTTAACCGCACCAGCAATCCGTTGGATCGGTGCCAAGCTCCATTGTTCAATCCCGTAGGCGGGAAGCGCACCAGCCCAGCTATCAAAAATTTGAACAATCTGGGCACCAGCATCTATCTGGCGGATCAGATAGTCTGCAATAACAGTTTCAAGCATGCTGATCAGCGCCATGAACGCATCCGGTTCATTGACAGCGAATTTCCGGGCAGTTGCATAATCCCGGCTGCCAGAGCCTTCGACCATGTAGGCCGCCAATGTCCATGGAGCACCCGCAAACCCAATCAACGCCGTTTCATCCGGCAGAGCTGCACGTGTTTGCCGAAGCGCTGTGTAGACAGGTTGCAGATGTTCTTCGACAGCGCTTGGTGTTAGCGCTTGGATATCTGCTGGGGATTTGATGGTTTCCAGTACTGGACCAGTGCCTGGAATGAATTTCACATCCACGCCAAGCGCATCTGGAATGACCAGGATATCGGAAAAAATGATAGCGGCGTCAAACCCAAAGCGACGGATAGGCTGCAACGTTGCCTCTGTCGCCATATCCGGCGTGTAGCAGAAATTCAGGAAATCACGGGCGGCTTTCCGTAATTCCAGATATTCAGGCAAGTACCGGCCTGCTTGGCGCATGAGCCAGATCGGTCGGCGTTCGGTGGGTTGGCCAGCCAGGACATCGCAAATCAGCATGGTGGAAATATCTGCCTTCAAACCAGGATTGGAGGAATGACAAGGATGATACCTTTTCCACCGAACCAATAAACCCTTCCTTAACTAAAGATTCTAATTTGAATCTTGATAGTGAAGGTAGTTGGGGGGTCGAGTCGCGTGGAAAACCTTGTTTAGCACTGATTTAAAGTTGGATATGCACAGCTTTAATCCGTGGTCTTAGATTGCGCATTCCGTGTGGATTTTCCAACTTAAATCCCGGGTGCCCTACATGGGTGGCAACGTGAATCATGGGGATAAGCATTAAATTATGTTGTTCATCCCCAGCCTCTTAAACCCACCGTCAACATGTGAGAAACTCCATAGCTGAATCTGCCTCTTTAGGGTGCTTATCCCCATGCATTCGCCAAGATGAAAGTTATGACCATTCCATGCCCGGGTTTTCCAGCTGTTATACAAGCTATCCACGCCGTATTTTGGACCTGATTGATGCCGAATAAGAAAGTTCACCTCCATTTGGTCTCCGATTCGACTGGCGATACGGTCCGAAGCGTCGCCCGTGCATCCCTTGCCCAATTCCAGCAGGCTGAGGTAACGGAGCACTTCTGGACCCTGGTGCGCAGCCCGGCTCAGATCGATCGGGTTATCGAAGGCATTGCCGATAAACCAGGCGTCGTATTCCTGACGATGCTGGATGATAACATGCGTAGCCGATTGCTGAGCGCCTGCCGGTCCATGAGCATGCCGGCAGTGTCGTTGCTGGATGGGGCTATTTCGGCGCTGGGATCTGTGCTGGGTGAACAATCCAAAAATCAGCCAGGCCTTCAGCATGCAATGGATGAGGCTTATTTCAACCGAATTTCAGCAATGAACTATGCCATGGCCCACGATGATGGTCAGTCGCTTTGGTCGTTGAATGAAGCTGATGTAATTTTATGCGGAGTCTCCCGCACATCAAAAACGCCAACTTGTGTGTATCTGGCGAACCGTGGCCTCAAGGCTGCGAATGTGCCGTTTGTACCAACGTCACCACCGCCGCAAGAATTATTAGGCGCTAAGGATACGTTTGTTGTCGGGCTGACGGCAGACCCTAGCCGCCTCATCCAAGTTCGCCGACACCGCCTTGTGCATCTGCATGGGGAAGATACGGAAACCGATTATGTGGACACAGACCAGGTGCGCCAGGAAGTGATTGAAGCAAGACGTTATTTTCTAGCGCGGAATTGGCCTGTGATTGATGTGTCCCGACGTTCAATTGAGGAAACGGCGGCTTCAATCATCCAGCTATATGAACGGCACCAGGAGGGCCGGCATGCGAACGTATAAACCGCTGGTTCTAGCCACTGCCAGCCGTTCCCGGCGTCAATTACTGGAAAACGCTGGCGTCGCATTTGAAGCGCTGGCAACAAATGTCGATGAAGACGCGATCAAAGTGACAGCGTTAGCGGATGGTCTCTCCGTGGAAGATACAGCGCTTGCGTTGGCTGAGGCAAAAGCGCTGGCGGCACAATCAGTGCATCCTAATAGTTTGATCGTTGGTGCCGATCAAATGTTGGCCTTAGGGTCTGAAAGATTTGACAAACCCATTAGTATGTCTGCTGCACGCAGTCAGCTTAAAACCTTTCGTGGGAAGCGGCATACCTTACATTCTGCTGTTGTATTGCTTGGTCCCCAAGGTAAAATTTGGGGCCATGTGGAGCCTGCTCATATCCACATGCGAGACTTCTCTGACACGTTCTTAGACAGATATTTGGCAGAGGTGGGAGAAGACGCTATGCGATCCGTTGGCGGATATTTCATGGAAGGCATTGGCGTACAGCTTTTCGACCGCGTGGATGGCGACTTTTTCACAGTTTTGGGCCTCCCACTAACGCCACTCCTGGGCGCCTTGCGGAAAGCCGGGGTGCTTGATCAATGACTGTTACGGGAAAAGCAAAAATCGCGGGCGTGATGGGGTGGCCGATCAGTCATTCTCGCTCGCCATTGATTCATGGTCACTGGTTAGAACGATATGGCATTGATGGGGCCTATATCCCTTTTTCGGTTGAACCAGAAAACGGCGCAGCGGCATTCCGGGCGCTTCCAAAACTAGGATTTTCTGGAACGAATGTAACGCTACCGCACAAGCTGACAGCCTTCCAAACTGTCGATATTCGTGACGCAGCTGCTGAAGCCATTGGTGCCGTAAATACCGTTTTTGTGCAGTCTGATGGGTCACTACATGGGTCAAATACGGATGCACCCGGCCTCTTAGCGCATTTGCAAGCGTCGGCACCGGATTGGGATGCGTCAGCGACGCCAGTGATGGTCCTTGGTGCTGGAGGTGCTACTCGGGCTGCGATTTTCGCGCTGCTCCAAGCGGGCGCACCTGAAATCCGTTTGTCCAACCGAACCCGGGCTAAGGCTGAGGCTCTGGCAGATGCATTCGGTGAGAAAGTCAAAGTTATCGATTGGTTAGAACGGTCTAGCGCGCTCGCAAGCTGCGGCCTTCTGGTGAACACCACTAGCCTTGGCATGACGGGACAACCGGCCCTAAATATCGTGCTGGAGGATCTTCCTGGCAGCGCCGTTGTATATGACATTGTCTATAGCCCGCTAGAAACGCCGCTATTGGCGGCGGCGCGGGCGCAGGGCAATCAGGGTGTTGATGGCTTAGGAATGTTGTTGCACCAAGCAACACCCGGTTTTGAAGCATGGTTTGGCGTGAAGCCCGTTGTAGATGCAACGCTCAGGGACGTCATTTTGGCAGATCTCACATGAAGAACGGACGATTTGTCATCGGCCTTACGGGCTCTATCGGCATGGGCAAAAGTGAGGCTGCGCGGATGCTGCGCCAGGCTGGAATTCCAGTGATCGACGCAGACGCTGAAGTCCATAAGCTGCTGGCTAAGGGTGGCCGTGCTGTTGCACCCATTGAGGCAGCATTTCCAGGCGTCGTGAAAGATGGTGCGGTCGATCGGCCATCCCTTGGTGCTCGTGTTTTTGGGGATGATGTTGCACTCAAGCAGCTTGAAGGCATCATCCATCCCATGCTGGGGCGTGGTGAGCGTGCTTTCATGGCCCGGGCTGCCCGAAACCGCCAACCCATTGTTGCGCGTGATGTGCCATTGTTGTTTGAAACCGGCGGTGAGACGCGCTGCGATATGGTGCTTGTGGTCAGTGCGCCAAAGCACATTCAAACGCACCGCGTACTTGCCCGGCCCGGTGTCACGCTGGAGCGGTTAGAGCAAATCCGCGCCAAGCAAACACCAGATGCTGTCAAACGCCGCCGGGCTGATCATATTTTGCCAAGTGGCCTCGGCAAGCGCGTGACCCGAGAAGCGCTTGCGAAGGCGCTTCGGGTTGCACGTCGCAAAGCAGCTAAACACTACGCCAGAACCTAAAGGATCAGACCAGATGCGCGAGATCGTGCTTGATACCGAAACCACAGGCTTTGACCCTGAAACAGGCGACCGCGTGGTAGAAATCGGCTGCGTCGAGCTTAATTTTCATGTGCCGACCGGGAATGAGTATCACTGCTATATCAACCCCGAACGTGACATGCCGGAAGGGGCGTTCGGCGTTCATGGCCTTTCCGGAGAATTTCTGTCCGACAAGCCAGTATTCGCTGATATCGTTGATGATTTTCTGGAATTCATTGGCGATGACGCTGCATTGGTCATCCATAACGCCAGCTTCGATTCCAAGTTTTTGAATGCTGAGCTGAAATGGCTGAATCGCCCACCACTGCCTGAAGTTCGTTTGATCGATACGCTGGAAATCGCCCGTCGTCGCTTTCCAGGCGGTGCAAACAGCCTGGACGCCCTTTGTCGTCGCTTCGACGTCGACCTAAGCGTTCGTGACAAGCATGGTGCGCTGGTTGATTGTCAGCTACTGGCGGCGGTTTATCTGGAACTCATTGGCGGGCGCCAGCCGGGTCTGTCACTTGTCGCTGATGCCCAGGATACATCCAAGACGCAAAACCGGTCTGCTTCTGGCCAAATGGCCCAGATCAAGCGCGAATTCCGCCCAGCACGACCCCACACGGCGTCCGAAGCTGAAAAGGCTGCCCATGCCGCGTTCGTCGATGGATTGAAAGAGCCGATCTGGCGCGCTTAGAGCTTAGCGATTAATCCGGCCAGCTTCGGCAACAGCCCAGTGAACTTCAGCGGACCGTCTGTCACCAGTAAGCAGATGCACACGTCTCCCGGCCCTGCGGCGGGCATGTGGGTCACATCCGCATCGGCCTGCTGTACATCCGCCTGGACCATAGACTGCATCCCCATCAACAACGCTGCCTTGCAGCACCAGAATGATTTCCTGGCCGTTATGGGTATGTTCGGGCACCACAGCACCGGGCGGGATCGTCAGCAGGCGGGCGGATGCCTTGCCATCGGTCGTTGGCAGAATGCACTGCCGGACATTACCGCCAATAGACCGCCATTTTATTGCATCCACATCTCCGCCCAGATAATCAGCCAACGGGGCCGGTAGAATGGCGTTCGGATTGGAAGGCTTGGGCGGCTCCGGCTGTAGCTGTCGGGCGTCTTGGATAGCGGCGAGCGCGTAATCCAGCGTAGAGTTGGTCATTGGGACGGCTGGCAGGCTATCAAGTGCCGCACCACCAATAGCATCAAGTGCGATTGCGTCGGCTCTGCAGTCCGCGCACATGGCCAAATGCGAGGCCATAGCCAAGCTCCAGCCTTCGGCTAAGGCACCTGCGCCATAGTCCGCCAGCAGATCATCGCTTGGGTGCCAGTTCAGTCCCATAAAAACTCTCTCTCAGCCAATGCTGGAGCAGTGTCGGTCGCATTTCAAGAAGAGCCTTCAGGCGGCTCGGTGTATCAGCTGAACGGGCGGTTCAGTCCGATGGATCAGTTTCCGCAGAATTTTCTTCTGGTGCCTTCTCTACCTCTGTGCGCGTAAGCGCTGCTGCGAAGAACCCATCGCAGCCATGTTGGGCTGGCGTTAGCTTCAGATAGGGGCCGGTGAGGGGGGCAGGAAAGCGCGCTGGCGGATCGAGGCGGAAGTCTGGATGGCTGCTCAAAAACGCGTCGATCTGCGCCTCATTCTCCTCCGGCAGCATGGAGCACGTGGCGTAAACGAGGCGGCCGCCTGGCCGAACGAGACGCGCCGCCCGTTCCAGGATGACGGCCTGTAAAGCGACCAATTCTGAAAGCGGCGGGCTTTTGCGACTCCAGCGGGCATCCGGATTGCGCCGCCATGCGCCAACGCCAGTGCATGGTGCATCGACAAGCACGCGGTCAAAGCGGCGTTTCCGGCGTTTCAGCCAGGAATCAGCGCCAGTTGAAATCTCCCGGCGCTGCACATTATCAACCCCAGCCTTAGCGTATCGGGGAGCGGATCGTTCCAGCCGCCGTGCATCACTATCGAGTGCGAAAAGGCGGCCCTTGTTCTGCATATCTGCAGCGAGCGCCAAGGTTTTGCCGCCGGCCCCAGCGCAAAAATCAACCACACTTTCACCAGGTTGCGCCCCGACCATCATGGCGACGAGTTGGGAGCCTTCATCTTGCGGATCAACGGCACCATCCAGTAACCCAGGCAGTCGCCCAAGTGCGACGCGCTCCATCAATCGAATGCCATAGGGTGAATACGGCATGCCACGTGCTTCGAACCCGGCGGCGCGGATCTCGGCGAGGGCATGCTCGTGGGTGGTTTTCAGGGTGTTGACCCTAAGATCGAGCGGGGCAGGCTCACGGAGGGCGGCCAGCTCGTCGGCAGCATGGTCGCCGAATGCAGCGTTGAACCCAGGCCAGGCCCAATCTGGGCATTCCAGTTCTGCCTGAAGCGGCATGCCCGCACCGGCAAGCGGTGGGGGCCCAAGTGAACCCAGCCAACCGAGCTCTTCTGTCGTCAGCGGTGGTGGGCCGTATTGGGCATCGGCAGTCATAGCGCTTAAGTCGTACATGGATGCGCCGCCGGTCAGAACAGCATCTGCCAGAATGCGCGCGCGAGGGCCGGGTTCAGCACCGGCAGCGCGCAGGCGCCAATCCAAGCGGCCCTGGCGTCGGACTGCGCCGAACACGTGATCCCCCAAAGATGATCGATCCTTGGAGCCGATATACCGGCGGGCACGAACATAGCGTTGCAAAATCAAGTCGAGTGGCCCTGGGTTGGTAGCCTGCTCGTCTAGAATTTCGATAGCGGCGGCGATAATGGCGCCTGGCTGCATTAGTGGGCCCGATCTTTGCGGCGGAGGGTGACATAAAACGCGCCGGCGCCGCCGTGGCGCTGGTCTGCTTGGGCATGGCCCGCAACGATATCTGGCATGCGAGCGAGCCATTGCGGTGCCTCACGCTTTAGCACGCCTTTGCCTGCCCCTGTTGTATCAAGCCCACGCCCGGTGATGACAAGCACAGCCCTGCGGCCCATTTGCTGGCTCGCGCGGAGGAAACTGCGGAGATTGCGCTCGGCCTCTCTAGCGGTCATGCCATGCAAGTCGAGCCGTCCTTCGATGGGCAAACGGCCCCGCTTCAAACGCGTAAGCTGCGCGCGGTCTAAGTGTTTTTCTGGTGCTGGCTTTAGGCTCGGCGCCAGATAATCAGTTTCCAACGGCCGCGCTGCTGTTTCCGCCAAATGCTGGCGGACGGCTGCGGGATTCAGCGCTGGGCGCGCCAAATACGGAGT
>CAJXVF010000075.1 GCA_913060845.1 uncultured Alphaproteobacteria bacterium
CATTTACCAACGGTATTGAAATCAATCGCAATCATTGCGCAAACATTCGGGCGTTCATGACCGAATGAGATCGCTTCGCTAATATAGGCGCTATATTTCAGCTTGTTTTCAACGAATTGCGGTGCAAAGGCTGAGCCATCTGTTAGCGTGCCGACATCCTTCGCACGATCAATGATGGTCAACTCACCTTCAGGGTCCAGCGCGCCAGCGTCGCCGGTTTTGAACCATTCACCGTCAACAAAAGCGTCTTTGGTCGCTTCTTCGTTTTTGTAGTAGCCCTTGAAGACGCCGTCGCTTTTCACCAGCACTTCGCCGTTATCAGCGATACGAACTTGGATGCCTTCGCAAGCTTTGCCTACGGTTTCCGGATTGGCATTGGTATTCGATTGAATGGAGCCCAACCCGCTGATTTCCGTAGAGCCGTAGACCTGCTTCAGGTTGATCCCAAAGGCTCGGAAAAAGCGGAATGTATCTGGCCCGAGCGGAGCCCCGCCAGTGAGCGCCCAGCGCGAACGACGAAGCCCAAACTGGTCTCGCACCGGTGCATAGACCAGATATTCGCCAAGGAATTGCATGAATTTGTTGCCGGCGGAGAGGCTTTCCCCTTCCTCTTCCTTGCGCCGATATTCAATCGCGGCGTCGCGGAATGTGTTGAATACAGCCCGCTTGATACCAGAGAGATCTTCAGCCTTAACTTGGATTTCGGAGAGGATGCTCTCCCATACCCGGGGTGCCGCGATCATGCCTGTTGGGCCCAACTCGCGCAGATCGCGCTGCAGGGTTTCCGGGCTTTCAGGGCAATTTGTTGAAGCGCCTGTGAGAATGCTTGTGACGACACTGTAGGTCGCGTCGCCAACCCAGGCCATCGGCAAGTAGGAGATGAAGTCATCCGTCTCGCGAACGTCTTCGACCGCTGTAAACGCGCGCCCGACACACAGCATATTACCGTGGGAGAGCATCACGCCTTTAGGCCGACCGGTCGTGCCTGAGGTGTAGCACATATAGGCGATGGTATCGGAGGCGATCGCGCGGACATCGCTTTCATATGAAGCGCTATCAGCGGACTTTCCAATTTCCCGAATGCTATCGAAGGATTTCAGAAGCGGTTCGTCATATTCGCCAAGCCCGCGGCCATCGTCATAGATGATGCCTTTCAGGCCAGGCAGCTGATCTATGATGGAGAGGATCTTATCGACCTGCTCCTGGTCTTCCGCGACGACGAACGATGTGTCCGCGTTTGCCAGTACATAGGCCAACTCAGAAGCAATCGAGTCCTGGAAAACCGGAACCGCAGCGCCGCCAAGTGCTTGCGCCCCGATCTGCGCCCAATAGAGGCGGGGGCGGTTGTCGCCAATCACGCTCAGCTTGTCGCCAAGCCCGAAACCTAAAGATTTCAGGCCCAGAGCGAAATATCGAACTTCGTCCTCATAGTCGGCCCAGCTGTATGTCTGCCAGATGCCATGATATTTCTCACGCATGGCGGGCTTGGTACTGCGGCTCTTGGCGTTGTCCAGAACTGCTGCTGGAATGGATTGCGCATCAGACATGGATTGTGTGAGCTCCCTAGTCTTGAAGATGCGAGGCGCCGAGATAGGCGCGAATAACGGCGGGATCGGCCTTAACGACTTCGGGCGTGCCGTCAGCGATTTTCTCGCCCTGATCCAGCACAACGATATGATCTGAAATATCCATAACGACGCCCATGTCGTGCTCAATCAGCACAATGGTGGTGCCAAACTCGGCATTCACATCGAGGACATAGCGAACCATGTCCTCTTTCTCTTCCTGGTTCATACCGGCCATCGGCTCATCCAGGAGGAGGAGGGTGGGATCAAGCGCTAAGGCCCGGCCAAGCTCCACGCGCTTTTGCAAGCCGTAAGCGAGTTCGCCGGTGGTCATACGCCTGAGGTCAGTGATGCGCAGGAAGTCGATGATCTCTTCGGCCCGCTTGCGGTGCTCAACTTCTTCCTTCTGCGCCGCCCCCCAATAAAGGAACGAGCTGAGGATGCCGGACTTCATCCGGACATGGCGCCCGAGCATCAAGTTGTCGAGAACGGTAAGCCCGTGGAAAAGTGCTATGTTCTGAAACGTTCGGGCGATGCCTTGCTCGGCGATCTGGCTAGGGCGTTTGCCGATTAGCTCCGTGCCATCAAACGTGATGGAACCTTGATCCGCCTTGTAGAAGCCACTGATCATATTAACGAGAGAGGTCTTGCCTGCGCCATTCGGGCCGATGATCGAAAAGATCGATCCGCGTTCTACATCCAGGCTGACCTCCTTCACGGCCTGCACGCCACCAAAACTTTTGGCCACGCTACGCACGCTCAGGATCGCATCGGATCCGCCGCCGCCATTGCTCACGTCGAGCATCCAGCGTCCTCCCTGTAATTATTCAGCCAGCGTCTAGCGCGCTGTTTTGCTTGGGAGAAAGGTTAGGACGATCTGTCGCAATCGCGCAAGCGATTTTATTTAGGAAAAGTAAACAAGCCAATTAACCAAGTTTAGATAATAGCTTAACTAGCCACTTTGTTCGGTCACTAAATAGTTTTGATGTATAAAATCCACCTGCAGCGCGCTTCGAAGCCTCTGCCCGAGTTGGGTAAGGGAATACGGACTGCGCAACGCTACTGATTTTGACCTTTTGGCCTGTCAACATCGACCAAGTGCCTATCATTTCGCCTGCAGCGTAGCCCACAATAGAGGCTCCAAGTATGCGTCCATTCTTGGCTGTCATTACTTTCATAAAACCGTCTGTACGTCGCTCAGATTGGGCGCGGTCATTCGCGGCAAAATCCCAATGCAGGACACGAATATCGTCCCCGTTTTGCCCGCGCGCCTGGGCTTCTGTAAGGCCAACCTGTGCCAGTTCTGGATCGCAATAGGTGACCCACGGAATAGCATCATGCTTGGCACTTACAGGCAGGCGGAACAGGACGTTCTGGATGACAATGCCAGCGTGATATCCGGCAACGTGGGTGAACTGCAATTTTCCGGCTGCATCCCCAGCAGCGTACACACGCTTGTTCGTCGTGCTCCGTAAGCGCTTATTGACGATGACGCCGCGCCGGTCTCGCTCGACGCCGCCTGCTTCAAGGTCCAGTCCATCAAGGTTTGGTGCACGACCAGCAGCGACCAGTAGATGGCTTCCGGTCACCTGCTCGCCGCCTTTTAAGGTGACGACATAATCTTCGCCGCGCATGGCGACGGATTCGGCCATCGCCTGTTCTTTGATTTCGATGCCTTCGGCCCGCAACTGCTTCATAACAACGGCCACGAGATCAGGATCATCATGGGAGAGGGCAGTGGCACCCTCCAGCACAACAACATCTGCGCCTAACCGCCGATGCGCCTGCGCCATCTCAATCCCTATCGGCCCACCGCCAATAATGATGAGCTTTGACGGCAGCACCTCATTATCAAACAGCGTTTCATTGGTGAGATACGGTACTTCTGCCAGCCCAGGGATGGGTGGGGCTACTGGTGCCGACCCGGTCGCGATAATGATGCGGCGTGGTCGGATCACATGATCGCCCGCGATGATGGTATCTCTGTCCTTAAACCGGGCTTCTTCCCGGATGACATGAACACCGAGGCCTTCAAATCGCTCCTGGCTATCGACGGGCGCAATGGTAGCGATAACGCCGTGGATATGGGCCATGACGGCTTTGAAATCGATTTCAGGCTCTACGCCAGCAATGCCGAACTTCGCGCCATTGCGCAGTGTTTCGGCTTGCTTGCCAGCTGCCAGCAGCGCTTTTGAAGGGATGCAGCCATAATTCAGGCAATCACCGCCCATTTCACCGCGTTCGATCAGAACAACAGAGGCACCCATCTGGACAGCGCCAGCCGCAATGGAAAGGCCAGCAGAACCGGCCCCAATGATGCAAAGGTCGGGAGTGAGATCAGAAGTCGCCATGTTGCTCAGCCTTTCATGTAGGTGCTGAACAACATGGCGGTTCTATGGCTAAACGCCAGTCACACTCGCGCGAGCAGGCGCTTACATAACGAGTTCGATGAGATATGGACCGTCGCTCGCGAGGCCGTGGTTGAGCGCGCGGATTAACTCATCGCAATCTGTCGCACGGCTTGATTCGACGCCAAGGCTCTTCGCCATGCTAGTCCAATCAATGATCGGACGATCAAGGGTCAGCATGTCCACCGCGCGCGGACCAGGATTTTGCACGCCTACATTTGTCAGCTCACCCTGGAGAATCCGGTAGGCCCGGTTTGCGAACACGATAATCGTGACGTCCAAGTTTTCGCGCGCCATCGTCCAGAGTGACTGCATCGTGTACATGCCGCTGCCATCGCCCTCGAGCGTGACGACCTTACGGTCAGGCGCTGCGACAGCGGCACCTACAGATACTGGCATGGCGTAGCCAATGGACCCGCCCATTCCGTTGAGCCAGCAATGGGCTGGAGCGCCAGCCGTCAGCGGGAAGAAACCACGGCCAGACGTTACAGACTCGTCGACGACAATGGCGTTCTCCGGTAGGAGCGCGCCGAGGACGGCTGCAATCTTATCCAGCGTGATTTCACCACCTGGGGCCTCTGGTCGTGCGAGGTCAGCCATATGGGCAGGCGCTTCGTTCAAGCAACCAAGTTCCGCAGCCAAGGCTTCAAGCGCACCTTCAAGGTCCATATCTACGGTCGCAAGTTTCGTAATCTGGCAACCATCAGGCGTTAGAATGCTTGGCTTGTTTGGGTATGCAAAGAAAGCGACGGGCTGCTTGGCGCCGCAAAGCACCATATGCGTCACGTCTTTCAGAACGCCGAGCGCCATTTCGACCACATACGGCACGCGCTCAATCTTCACACGGCCAGCGCCACGTTGCAGGCGGGCGTTTTGGCCTTCGGAGAGCAAACGGCAGCCGGTTTTGGCTGAAATCCGGCCGGCCAAATTCAGTGCGCTTTCACGAAGGGCGACATTGCCGAGCATAAGCATGCCGCCAGATCCTGCGGCTGTTAGTGCTTTTGCAGTAGCGACAACATCGTCCTTATCTACGGAAGCGCGTGGGGCAGGGGCGTTGGCCGTCACAGGTACACCGCCTGCGTTCCAAGCAGTATCGGCAGGTAGGATAAGCGTTGCGATCTGGCCAGCGCCAGTGCGCGCTGCCTCAACTGCGAGCGCGCCGTCAGCGGCAATGCCTTCTGCCTTCGGTGAAGACTTCACCCAATTAGACATCGGTGTTGCGACAGCCTCAATGTCAGACGTCAGTGGTGCATCGTGTTCCAGGTGATAGGTGGCATGATCGCCGACCACATTCACAATGCCGGAGTGCGCTTTCTTTGCGTTATGCAGATTGGCCAAGCCATTCGCGAGACCAGGTCCCAAATGCAGGAGCGTAGAGGCAGGCTTGTCGGAGAGGCGATAATAGCCATCTGCAGCGCCAGTCACGACGCCTTCAAACAATCCGAGTACACAGCGCATGCCTGGCACGCTATCGAGAGCGGCTACGAAATGCATTTCGGATGTGCCGGGATTCGTGAAACATACGTTCACTTCACTAGCGACAAGGCTACGAACAAGGCTTTCAGCGCCATTCATGGGGGCGGTCATAGAGCAATCCTTTGAGACGGTCTGGCTTGGTATAATCTGGTTCGGTGATAGCTTGACGGTGGAAGTGCAAGCCTCGCAAGCTTAATCTAACTTTTATTGCGAAACCAATCGGTGGTGATCATGGATGGCATGACCTCAAAACCGGCGTTTGATACGCCACCTGGACATCGCGCTGCGATGCTAGGGCCCTTGATCGATTCCCATCGGGATGCTGTAGAAGCAAACCGTCGATTGCCACCACCTTTGCTTGATGCGCTGCATGATGCTGGCTTGTTTCGGATGCTGTTGCCGAAGCCCTATGGCGGGGAAGAAGCGGCGCCAGCCCAGTTTTTTGCAGCGATTGAAGCCGCTGCCCGCCATGATGCAAGTGTGGCTTGGTGCCTCTGCCAAGCAAATGGCTGCGCTATGACGGCAGCCTATTTATCGCCTGATGTTGCCAATGAGATATGGGGGAATGATCCCCACGCTGTCCTCGCTTGGGGGCCGGGCAAGGCCGAAGCTGTGCAGGCGGATGATGGTTTTGCGGTGTCCGGCAACCTGATGTTTGCGAGTGGCGGGCGGCATGCGACATGGCTTGGTGCCCACACACCGGTAAAAACCGTCGATGGTGAGACTGTTCTAACGAGCGCAGGGAAGCCCGAGATTCGCACATTTTTAATGCCAGCTGCAGAGATAGAGATGGAGGACATTTGGAACGTGATCGGCCTGCGTGGCACGGCGAGCGATGGTTACAAGCTAGAGAATAAGTTCGTTCCCACCGCCTATACGACGTTCCGCGATGACCCCAGCGTCCGCACATATTCTGCGCCGCTATATCATTATCCAGCCATGACAATGTACGCGACTGGGTTTGCTGGTGTGGCGCTTGGCATTGCACAAGGGTTTCTAGGAGACTTCCTGCAGTTCGCTCAGGGGAAGGTCCCGCGAATGGCCAAGTCTTCGGTCGCCAACAGTCCAGTGGCGCAGTCGGAGACAGCGACAGCATCTGCCAGGATTATGGCAAGCAGGGCGCTCTTGATCCAGGAGACAGAACAGGTTTGGGCGGAAACCCTAGCGAGCGGCGGCCTTAGCCCTGCAGGTCGAGCGCGTATCCGTCTAGCGTCAACCTTCGCAATTCACGAGGCTAAGGGTGCGGTTAATGCGCTTTATGATTTGGCGGGCGCTGATGCGATCTTTGCATCCGGACCGTTCGAGCGTCGGTTCCGCGATATCCATACGGTGACGCAGCAATTGCAAGGCCGAAAGACACATATGCAAAGCGTTGGCGCATGGCTGATGGGCCATGAACCCGATCTCAACGTGATGTAGCGGATACAAAAAGAGCCGACAGTCTAATGACTGCCGGCCCTTAATTTATCTCGAAGCGTTTACCTTCAGCGTGCAGCGCTTTTGAGGCGTCCCAGCAAGGAAAGCTTACGGCTATTCAGGGATTGCCAATCTTCACCCAATACTCCGCCAGTATCGTCGGAGTTTGGGTTGAACTGCCAGTAGAACCAGCAATAGGACATGCCTGGGCGTTGGTTCATGTAGGAGACGAAAGCATCCTGCCAATTGGCGTCCTTGGTGCCACGACGATACTTACCGCCAAACTCTCCAGCGCAGACAGCGTTAGAGCTTGCCATGTGGCCGAAATGGGCATCCCAAATTGCAGGCATATTAAGAGGATACCCTGCTTTCTTGAAGTACGGCATCATGTAAACGTCGGGCCCATAGACGTGAGGGCTTAGCACGAGCTTGTGGGCCGGGATCATCGCATTATTGATCGGGCGGCGACGGGCTTCAACGAAGTTTGAGCCCCAGAATGCGCCATATCCAGCTGTATCCGTCCGTGTTTCAGCCACACCCTGCACAAAGACCAGCAGACGAGGATTGTAACGCAGCACTTGTTGGCCGCCACGTTCTGCCAAGCCCTTCCATTCGGACCAGGAAATGCCGTGTGGCTCATTGAACAAGTCGATTCCGACGACATAATGGCGTTGCTGGGCAAATTGGGCCATGCGGGCCAGATCGTTCAGCCAATCTTCAACCTTGTAGCTGCCGTCCCGAGCGTAAGGGGCTGGCGCATCACCGCCACTAACTTTGGAATCATGGCCGTTATAGCCAAGCACGACCCAGAGCCCGGCGCGGGCAGCAGCATCGACAGTTTGGGTCAGCATTTTCAGGCCAGTGGGGCCATATCCGGCTTCCTGCGCCCAGTCCGCGACCTTCTTGCTGTCATCCAACACATCCGGTGAAACCGGTAGGCGGATCGCGGTGAACCCAGCTTGTTTGATCTGAGCGAAATAGTCCTGCAGCGACCGTCCAGCCCAAAGGCCATGGGGTGCACGATCCCGAGTCTCAAGACCAGACCAGTTCAGGCCAAACAGGTGAATCGGCCGACGGTCAGCGTAAATGCGTGATTGATACACATGAAATTGCTGTGGTTGGATCTGGTGCGGCGATAACCGCGTCTGTGCCTGCGCACGAGCGATTTGAACACCGCCTTGTGCGCCGGCAAATGCTGTTGGCAATGTCGCCAAGCATACTGCCGCAATGAAAGAGGAGAGGGCGCGCTTCATGCAAATCTCCGATCGGTAAAGGGTTCGCCACAATCAACCAAACCTCAATGACCTTCCTAGTCATCTGGATCAATTCGGCTGTATACCCGGAGTCATAGAGGAGCCGAATTTGATGGCTTGACCTTTATGTTTGAAGCGATTCAGCTATGTCGATGATCCGCACCGGTTTGCTTTCCCCAGCAGAGCGTCTCGAGCTTGAGGCTTGCGTGC
>CAJXVF010000076.1 GCA_913060845.1 uncultured Alphaproteobacteria bacterium
CAAATGTTCCCTGCTGCATCCACTGCCAAGCTGTCAAAATTCCGGAAGCCCGTCGTGCCCCCAACCAGCCAGCCGCCGTGGGGTGACGGCCATGCGCGCGGTTTGATTTTGCCTGGGCTTTCGATGTCGAATGCCCAGAGGCGGCCTGTTTGGGTTTCCGCTGCATAAACGGTCTTCTCATCTGGTGAGAGGCCGACGCCATTGGCTGTGATTAGCGGAAAGGCGACTTCAGTGATGTGGCTGCCGTCAATTGATGCGAAATAGAGGCCGGAGCGGTCCCAGTCCCGGTCTCTCGTTTTGCCAAGGTCGCTGAAATACATGCCGCCCTGGCGGTCAAATACGATGTCATTCGGGCCACAAAGCTTATTGTCTCCACAATGAGTGTAGAGCGTTTTGACAGCGCCTGACTGCAAGTCCACCCTGTCAATCGATCCACCTTTGTAGCTGTAGGCTTGGCGCACGGGACGTGTGCCGCTGTCATCCTTGTGGAACTCAAACCCGCCATTATTGCAAATATAGATCGCGCCATCCGGTCCAAGCGCAGCACCATTCGGGCCACCAGGAACTTCAGCGATCACCTCAACCTTGCCATCAGGCATGACGCGGGACAGCGTTTGCCGCTCGATCTCAACCAGAATGACTGAGCCATCTGGCATTGCGATTGGCCCTTCCGGAAAACGAAGGCCAGTCGCCATTGTCGTCAGCTTTGGAGTGTCTAGCGTTGCCATTTCATCTGGTCCTTATCTGAGGCCGAGGCCGCGAGCGATAATGCCGCGCAGCACCTCGCGCGTGCCGCCTTGGATGGTGAGCTTAGGGGCGATGTGCGTCGCATAACGCATCACTTCCTCGTAGGCGGTGTCATTGGGGGAAGGCGCGCGCACGCCGTCGGGTGCTATTAGGCGCATGCGGTTCGGTAGCGCCTGCTCCCAATTGGTACCAAGGTCTTTGACGACCGCAGCCTCTGTCATCGGCGTTTCGCCAGCCTGCAACATTCCAGCAACCGAGGCTGACATGCGGCGAAGCGTCATCAAATGTGCGACATCTCGGCCAATGGTTTCGGCGGTCCTGTCGTCTGGGTTTGGGCCTGAAACGCGGATGCCGGCGTTCAGCGCAAAGATGGTCTCAAGCCAGCGGTCGGGGCCAGAGCGTTCATAGGCCAGCTCATCTGTCGCCTGCTTCCAGGCTTCATCTGGGCGTCCAATGACATGTTCGTCTGGCACGAAGGCGTCGTCGAAGTGGACCTCGTTGAAGTCATGATGGCCAGCGAGATTGATGATTGGACGCACGGTTATGCCGGGCGTGTCCATCTTGATTAGGAATTGCGTCAGGCCGTGGCGGCGATTGTCTTCTGTTGGCTGGGAGGTGCGGATCAGGCCAATCATGTACTGGGTGCGATGGGCGTTTGATGTCCAAATCTTCGTGCCCGTTACTTTGTAGCCGCCATCTACCTTCTTTGCACGCGTTGAAGCCGCAAACAGGTCTGAGCCAGAGTTTGGTTCTGATAGGCCGATGCAGAAATAGGTCTCGCCGCGGACGATCTCCGGGATCAGCTTCCGTTTGACTGATTCAGCGCCAAACTTCAGCAAGACGGGTCCAGATTGCCGGTCCGCAACCCAATGCGCACGAACAGGCGCGCCATGGGCCAAAAATTCCTCTGTCAGCACATAACGTTCGATCTGGCTGCGACCATGCCCGCCATATTCTTTTGGCCACGTTAGCCCGATCCAGCCTTTGGCGCCGATCTTCCGGCTGAATTCCGGATTGAAATTGGAATCCATATCGCCGGAACCGGGTGTGAAGGTCCCGGCGTCTATTTCTGCACGTAGGAAGCTGCGAATTTCCTGCCGTAGCGCTTCAGCTTCAGGCGGGAACTGCATGGGATCAAAGCGGAATGTGTGAGACATGCGTTTGCTCCTATTTAGCCCGGCCAGCAGAGAATCCAGCGAAGAATGATGTCAGGTTTGGACCAAGACCTTCGCAATTATAGCCGCCTTCCTGCACCAGCAGTGTCGGCAGGTCGAGCCCCGCGATGCGCTCAGCGACTTTGCCGAACCCGCCGGTTGTTACTTTCAGATAGCCAATCGGATCATGCTCGTAAGCGTCAAACCCAAGGCTGACTAAAAGGGCACCGGGTTGATGCGCCTGGATAGCGTCGAAGGCCTTATCCAGGGAGCCCATGAACACATCGTCGCCGCTGTTCTGGGCCATTGGGAAATTGGCTGTCTTTCCGGCGCCAGCGCCTTCGCCGGTTTCACCTTTGTAGCCTGCGAAGAACGGGAAATAGTCTGATGGGTCGCCGTGGAGCGACGCAAACAGCACATCGCCCCGGTCATAGAAAATGCCTTGGGTGCCATTGCCGTGGTGAACGTCGATATCCAGAATCGCGAGCTTGTCCCATTTGCCGCGCATATGCTGTGCGGCGATGGCGATATTGTTGAGGTAGCAAAACCCGCCGGCCAAATCCTGAAACGCATGATGCCCAGGTGGTCGGCAAAGCGCATAAGCTTCTGGAGCGCCAGCCATAACGGCGTCAGCGGCAGTCAGGGCAATATCGGCGGAAACTTTGGCAGCGCCCCAAGTGCCTTCTGCAATGGGTGCGGAGTTGGTTGCCATGTAATACCCAGCTTGCCCCATAATGCTGGTTGGCTTGCCGGTCATCCTGCGGTTCGGTTGCGCGTAGGGGTGCACATATGGCGTTGGGTCAGGCAAGGCTTGCCAGCGCGTCCATGCGGACTCCAGGAACGCCAAATATTCTTTGTCGTGGATGGCTTCAATAGGGCCCATGCCATGGGCTGTGGGGGCCTGCAGGTCGTGGCCACCTGCCTTTGCTGCCGCCAAGAGTTCCTCAGCTCGGCGCGCGATTTCCACATGGGGAACGTGGCGTCCACGGCTGATAATTTCTGCCGGTTGATGTTGTAGATGGGCGTCGTCATGCACGACCAGCATGGGGCAAATCCTATTTTCGTGTTCAGCCTGTATCGTAGGCGCCGACATCTGGGCTGGCAACGGCGAGCAGGGGCGGCTATATCCTGCCCTATGCCGATAAAAACCACTGAAATAGACGTGTGGGTGTTCGATCTCGACAACACCCTCTACAACCCGCGCCGCTCAGACCTAATGCCGCAAATGCATGTTCGCATGCAGGAATTCATCATGGAGGAGTTTGGCGTCGATTTGGTCGAAGCAGACAGGCGCCGACAGTTCTATTTCGAAGAATATGGCACGACCCTGCGCGGCCTGATGGATCACCATCAGATGGACCCCGAGAAATTCCTACCCTATTGCCACGAGCTTGATCTGTCAGAGATGCACCATGACGTGCCATTGGACCAAGCTTTAGCCGCTTTGCCGGGGCGAAAAGTGATCTATACCAATGCGACGCGGCTTCACGCAGCGAATGTGCTTGGCCGACTTGGGATCACGCATCATTTCGAGGATATGTTCGATATTGCGGATGCGGACTATATGCCGAAACCGCATCAATCCTCATATGACACATTCCTACAGCGGCATGGTGTTGATCCAAAACGCGCAGTTATGTTTGAGGATACGGCGAAGAATTTGAAGCCTGCCTCTGATCTTGGCATGCGCACAGTATGGCTTCGAAATGATCGGCCAGGCGCGCAGCCAGTGGATGATGACGAAAGCCATATTCATCACCGTGCAGATGAGCTTTCGGACTTCTTGAATGAAGTTTTGGCGGCATAGCGTTCTCTGCTCTGCCTGTGCTGTAATCCACCCCAAGCAATTTGATCCGGGAGGGATGGATGGACGTTTCAGATAAGGTCGCAGTGGTTACGGGTGCGAGCGGCGGCATAGGGTTTGCGCTTTCAAAGGCTTTGATAGCGGCGGGAGCTAAGGGCGTCGCCATGGCGGACCTGAATGCAGATAAGCTTCAGGCTTCAGCCAAAGAAATAGGCGGCCTTGCTGTCCCAACTGACGTTACAGACGAGGCGGCTATTCAGGCATTGGTCGCAAAGACTGAGGCCGAGCTTGGTCCGGTCGATCTTTTTGTTTCGAACGCTGGTATTAGCCCCAAACCAATCCGCGATGACAATGCCCACTGGAATCAACAGTGGCGCGTTCATGTGATGGCGCATTTGTTTGCCGCGCGAGCCGTCGCACCGGGTATGGCAGCACGGGGCGGGGGGAAGCTGGTAAATGTAGCGTCTGCTGCCGGGATCCTGATGCAGATGAATTCAGCCGTATATACAGCGACCAAACATGGTGCTGTCGGGTTGGCGGAATGGTTGGCTGTGGAGTGGGGACCAAAGGGCGTTGGCGTATCCGTAGTCTGCCCCCTTCGTGTGGCGACCCCTATGACAGATGGGATGCCAGATACTGGCACCGTCCGTGATGGTGTGATGACGGCGGATACAGCGGCAGAGGTGATCCTCGAAGGTATCGCCGACGATCGCTTTATGATCTACACGCACCCGCCCGCAGGCACGTATTGGGCCAAAAAAGCATCTGATCCAGAGCGTTGGATCAAAGGCATGACATCACTTAAGCAGAAGATCGCACCTAAGGCAGATTGATCGCCTAGGCGGCGCTTACTCGGCATAGCAGAGACTTCAGGTTCGTCTGCTCTGAAATCGGGCAACGCTGATGTTTGTCGGTCAGGTCATTGACCGGCCGCCAGGGGTTGAACGGTTGCCGTTCGCCCCAGCCGATGGGCATGAAGATAGCGCGCTCGCGGATGCCATTGGTGATCCAGGCACGGGCATCTGCCTTACCATGGGATGTCTCGACCGTGACGCGGTCGCCATCATCAATGCCAAGGCGTTTGGCGGTGGTGGGGTGCATCTGCGCGTACAGGTCCGGCCACATTTCCTGCGCTTGCCATGAATAATGCGTCCAGGAATGGAAGTGCGGGGCAGGTGCGCGGCCAGTGACAAGTTCCATATCATAGCCTTGAGCGCGGAGATTGGCGGCGGGTTGGGCCTCGCTAGCGTCAACAATACGTGCGCGGGAGGCATACGCGGCACCGTTCAAGAATGGGCTTTTGATGCCTTCGGTCCAGTCGGGGTCCAGCATTTCCAGATGCGCCATATCGAACAGGCTTTCGCGCTCACTATAGAATTCCGGCAGGGCGGATAGGCCATAGCCTTTGAATTTGGCGTCCATTTCCTCCGTGAAGAATTCCAACTTGCCACTGGGGGAAGGGAAGCGATGGCCTTCTGGCTTGCCCGGTGCCGTCGTGCCTTCCAAATAGAGCGTGTTGATCTCCTCGGCTTCCTCTGTCGCGACAGGGAAGCGGACCCAGCGATAGGGCCTGGAATGCAAGCGCTTTTGTGTGACGCCGCGCATCTGCACATGGTCGATCATGGCTTCATCCCAGAACTTCGCTGAGTCTTTCCATTCCTCTTTCAGCACATCATCAAAGCCGAAGCGCTTGCCAAGCTCAATCCAAATCCATCCGTCCGGTTTGGCGATGCCAGGAGGCTCGATCATCCGGTCTATCCAGACGACACGGCGATCCTCGCAGGCGCGTCCAACTTCGCCTTTTTCGATGCCGGTGGCGGCAGGCAGAACGTAGTCGGCGTAAGCGCTGGTTTCGTTCGGGAAGATGTCGATGTGGACCAGTAGATCAAGCGCATTCAGGCCGTCCCGCGTTTCCGTCTGGTCGGGCCAGAGTGACATGGGATTGTTGCAAGTGATAAGCGCTTTTAGGGCGTAGGGCTGGCTGGTGCGCATGGCGTCGACCCAACCCGTGGGGCTGGTGCGAACGCGGGGCTTATTCAGCGGCGCGATCCGGTCTTTCGGCGCATTGGCTTCAGCCGGAACAGACGCCGACATGTTGAAATAAGCGCCGCCCCGCCGACCCCAATTGCCAGTGATGGCCGCGACAAACATGATCGTACGGTTGGATTGGACCGAATTCACATGCTGGTTCAGGCCCCGGCTGCCAAAGATGACGCAACCATCTGCGCGAGCGATTTCTTCCGCCAACCGCTTGATGTCCTCAGCGGGAAGGTCAGTTATCGGTGCCGCCCATTCCGGCGAATATCCGCTTGCAAAAATGAAGTCGCGCCATTCTTCCCAGCCAAGCACCCATTCTTCGCAGAATTTCGCGTCGTGTAGATTTTCAGTGAATATGTGGTGTGCGATGGCGAGGGATAGGGCCATGTCGCCGCCGGGCCGGATCGGTAGATGCCAATCCGCCTTGGAGGCTGTGACCGTCATTCGTGGATCGATGGCGATCAATCGAGCGCGATTTTTCAACCGCCAGTCATTGATCATGCCGAAGTGGACAGGACGCGTTTCCGCCTGATTGTCGCCCATGTAGACGTACAGCTCGGCAGAGCCCATGTCGCCTTCAGTGTAGCTGTTGCCGCTACCGCCAGCGCCCTGAACCATGTTGTAGGCGATGTTCTTGCCGAAGGAGCAATAGGGCTCCGTGGTTTCAAAATTCGGCGTGCCCCATAGCTGGCGGAATAGGCGGATATAGCCCTTATTGGTCAAGGTGCCGGTGCGTGTGCCGGAAAATATCGCCAAGGCTTCAGGCCCAAAATCATCCCGAATTGTGCCAAGCTTTTCCGCGATCTCATCCAGCGCCTGTTCCCAGGAGATTGGCTCGAACTTATTCTCGCCACGTTCCCCGACGCGTTTTAGCGGCTGGGTCAACCGGTCCTTGGAATTATAGAGTTGCAGCGAGAACTGAGACTTCGGACAGACACGGCCTTCCAGCATGGGATCAGATTCATTGCCGGTTACCTTGACCAGCTTGTCGTCCTTGAAGTGGAAGTTGGTCGTGCAAGCATTGAAGCAGATATTGCACCCGCCGGGCTCGACCCGATCTGCCAGTCGCTCCTCACGGGGCAGGCCGAAGGGAAAGGCTATCGCTGTTTCAGGGTCCGGCTTGCCGTCATCGGATACGGCAGGCGTTGATTGCTCAAAAACGTCAAAGGCGGATGCGTCGCGGATAATCCTATCCAGATAGATCGTCGCTGGTGCCAAAAGATACGGGTCGTTATCGATGGCAGTGCGGCCATCAGCTTCGGCGCTCGCTAACATAGTATCGCGCTCGCCAAACGTAATCGCTTTTCCGGGGCAAACGCTGGCGCATGCGGTTGTTGCCGCACCCTCTGCCCGTCGGTCATGACATAGGTCGCATTTGACCGCGTGATGCCCGCCAGCGTCATAGCCCATAGCGCCGTATGGGCAGGCGGCGACGCATTCACCGCAACCAACACAGCTTTCTTCAATGATCGATACGATGCCGGTTTCAGCGTCTTTGCGGATGGCTTTGGGTTCAACCGGGCAGGCGCGGAGGCAAGCAGGGCGCTCGCAGTGCTGGCATGCCAGCTTCAGGAAATCCAAAGTCGGGCCATTATCGCCACCAAGCCAGACGACGCGGTTTCGCCGTTCGCCGGGGCCAAGGCCATGCTCGGCTTTGCATGCGGCCTCACAGCTTTTACAGCCGATGCAGCGTTCCAGATCAATCATCAGGGCTAGGCGTGACATGACGCTCAAAAATCCCAAGCTGCAAAGTGAAGCCAATAGATATCGCCGCCGTCTGCAGCGTATCCTGCGAACAGCATAACGATAATGATGTGCGCCAGCAGTCCGCTAACGAATGCCAACGCGGCCAATCGGTGCACAAGCCGCCAGCGCGCTTGGATTTGCGGTAAGCCGGCAGCGGCACCGACGATGCTGCTTTCTTCTACTGCAAGCTTCGTATAGCGCAATGCCAGGACCGGTGCGCTTAGCCAGTGCCGAAATTGCGGTGAGAAGAGAGCCTCATTCGCACTTGGATCAAGCTTGGCTAGCAATGCCTGCTTCCGCTCAATGAGGGCGGCGAGCCGTGCCCGCACCGCCGGGTCCGGTTTTGCGAAGCCTGCGCGCTTTTCGCCAAAGGTCCGCGCCATCATCCTTGCGCCCTGCAGCCTGGACCAGACACCGAGGCCGATAAGCAGCAGCAGCAGCACAAACAGCGTGGCTGGTGGTTTCAGCAGCCCACTAGCCCCATGGGCTAAGACAAGCCCTGTGCCGATGCTGGCGAGCCAGATGTGGGACTTAAAGCCTGCTTTCCCAGGCCGCCCGCGCCGCTTCGCCAGCACAGCTACAAACGATCCAACCAGGCAAAGTACACCAATAGCAGCGGTTGCCTGAAGCAGTGGCCCACCGGGCAAGCCCCATATACCTGTAAGGCTCGCCGTAATGATGATCGCGAAAATGCTAACACTGAAGGTGCCAGCAAGAATGCTAATCAGCGAGCGATTTGAGAGGTCTGTTGAGGCAACGCCTTGCTGGCTCGGTTCAGCCGTCACCGGCTGTCTCTTATACACATCTCCGAGCCCACGAGACCTCTCTACATCTCGT
>CAJXVF010000077.1 GCA_913060845.1 uncultured Alphaproteobacteria bacterium
GGTCAACATCACCCAGTGGATAGGCTGCAGGCAGCAATCCCGCAGCATCTTGGCCGTCCAGAAAGGCTTCCGTTAGCGCCCGGCAGGCACGACGCGTTGGCAGAAATATCTTGGTCTGACCAAGGCTTGCAGAAGGAATATGGCTCGCGAGCCCTTTTGCCAATGTGCCCAGGAAATCCGCGCCCGGTGGAATCGTATAGATGCCGGACAGTCCAATTGCTGCGTCTTCGCCTGTCATAGGAGTTGGCGTGCGCGTGCCGTCTCTGCAGCGTTTCTGGCCCGGGTCAGCCGTTGCGGCGTGCCAATGTCAGCCCATCCGCCGCTGTGGGAAACGCCAAAGAGCCGACCGTTCTCTGCCGCCTGATCATAAATTCTATTCAAGGAGAACGCGCCGGACTGGACGCCTGCAAACGCTGATGGGTTTAGAATTTGTGCGCCGGTAAACACGAAGGGTGCGGTTTCGCCATCCTGCTTCCTGGTGAGTTGGCCAAGGCCGTCTAGGTAGAAATCTCCACGCCCGTCATAGCCATCGATCTTCGCTGTTGCTTGTAGCAGCAAAAGCACGTCCATCGCTTGTGGCCGCCAATAGGTTGCAAGTGCGCTTAGGCCGGATGGAAGCGATCCCGCCCACCAAACATCTGCATTGACGGCATAGAACGGTTCTGCCCCCAGCAAGGGCAGAGCTTTCAGGACGCCGCCGCCGGTTTCGAGCGGTGTGTCTTCCGCAGAAATTCTGGCGTCGGCCTCGCCGCCGCGGTTCCCCACATGGGCGATGATCTGATCCGCCAAGTGGCTGGCGTTGACGATTTTATTGGAGACGCCGGTTTTCGTGAACGCGTCCAACGCCTGATCCAGCAGAATACTGCCGCCAATATCAAGCAACGCTTTCGGCGTCGCGAGGCCTAATGGCCCAAGCCGCGTGCCGCGCCCCGCCGCCAGGACAATACCGCTTTGGATGTCCGCAGGGGGTGCTGGCGTTAGCACCAAACGGGCGATTGTTTCTGCGTCTAAGCTCATAGCGGAGCGCTTTCATGCAGGCTGACGGCGCGTGCCCGTGCATCCGCTGGGAATTTTTCGGCCAAGAATGCACGAAGGTCCACCAAGGCTGGATGGCGAAGACTGTGATCCAAGTGGTTGAGCGTGCGTTGCATGTGTTTCAGATATCCCGGTTTGCCGTCTCGTCGCCAAAGCCGAACCCACAACCCAGCCACCCTGCAATGCCGTTGACCGCCATGTACGGCAAGCGCTGCGGCAATATCTTCTGGGGACAAATGCGGGGCCGCATTTTGGTATCGAGCAAGGCATGCGGCGCGGACTTGGGCTGGCACATCGCGCCGGGCATCTTCAATCAGTGATGCCAAATCATAGGCAAGCGGGCCATAGCCTGCGTCCTGGAAATCCAGAACACCGCAGGCCGCGACGCCGTCCCGGCTTTTCAAGCGCATCAGGTTGTCCACATGAAAATCCCTGTGGACAAAGCCGTGACCAAGCGTTGGTGCTTGGTGCAGCGCATCCCGCCAAAGGGCAGTGAACTCGGTGCGCTCGTCCGCTGTTGGCAGCGCGTCCATGCATTCTGGCCAAAGCCAGTCCAAGAACGTGGAAACATGGCTTGCACGAGCAGCAGCATCATAATGGGGCAATGTTGGATGCGGTCCGCCAAGGTCCTGGCGAATGGCAATCAGGACATCCGTCGCAAGGGCATAGAGCGCATTAGGGTCTTCACCTGCATCCAACAAATTGGTGAAGGTCGCGTCGCCGAAGTCTTCCAACAGCAGAAAGCCTTGGGCGCTGTCCTCTGCCAATATTTGCGGTGTTGTGATCCCAGCTGCACTTAACATGGCACCACACATGGTGAACGGCCCAAGCGCTTCTTTTGGCGGCGGCGCATCCATTAGCATGGCACGGCGGGTCTCGCCTTGAAGGCGGGCGTAACGCCGAAAAGAAGCATCACCGGGCCGCCATTCAAGGCGTGCGTCTGCCCATCCGGCGTTTGCCAGAAACTGGGCGCGGGCGGCATCTCTTTCGGGTTCGAATCGCGGTGTGTTCATGTCATGGTGATTGTACGATTGCGCGCGGCCCGGGACCACATCTGATCTTGCACGCTAATGCTTGCAGAACGCCTGCTGCATGTCGCACCATTGCTGCCATGACAGATCAGGTAAAAGTGGCACTCGGCATTGGTGCGGGCGATGCGATCGGCGCAGCATTTGCGCGCCGGTTCGCTAAAGGTGGATATCGTGTGGCGATGGCGCGGCGGGACCCGGCCAAGTCCGATGCGCTTGTCCAGGAGATCAACGCAGTTGGCGGTATGGCAAAAGCCTATGCTGCCGATGCACGGCAGGAGGACTCGCTGGAGGCACTCTTAGATGCCGTTGAAAGCGATCTCGGGCCAGTCGAAGTGATGCTTTATAACGCTGGCGCCAACTACAAAAGCCCGCTGACCGAGACGACCCAGGACATGTTCCGCAAGGTTTGGGCGCTCGGTTGTGAAGGTGGTTTCCTTTCTGGCAAGGCCGCAGCCAGGCGCATGCTGCCGCGCGGCAAAGGTACAATTTTATTCACAGGTGCTACAGCCAGCATGCGGGGCGGTGCTGGGTTCGCTGCCTTTGCTGCCGCTAAGTTCGGCTTGCGCGCGGTCGCTCAATCCATGGCGCGGGAATTGGGGCCAGAGGGCATTCATGTGGCGCATCTGATTGTCGATGGCGGTGTTGATAGCCCGGCCATCCATGCCCGCCGAAAGGCAGCGAATGGCGGCAAGGATATCGATTTTCCGCCAGACAGCCTGATGGACCTTGCTTCAATCGCGGAAGCCTACTGGACGCTCAGCCAGCAGGGCCGGGATGCCTGGACTCACGAGCTTGATATTCGCCCGTTTGTGGAGACTTGGTGATGGCAGACCGTGTGCTTTGGGGCGTTAAATCCGCCCGCTCAATCAGGGGGCATTGGGCGCTGATCGAGCTTGGGCTGGAGTATGAAACTCGGGCTATCCAAACACGCACGCCGCCAATGGAGGGCGCTGAATACCGCGCCGTTAATCCGCGCGGCAAGATCCCGACACTGATTGATGGGGATATCGCGATCACGGAAAGCCCTGCCATCGTTATGTATCTAGCAGACAGGTATTCGACGGATGCGCGTCGCCTGATCCCGATAGAAGCCAAGGCCCGCGCTTTCTATTTTGAATGGATGTCTTTCATTTCTATGGAATTGGACGCGACGTCGCTGTATGTCCTGCGTCGTCATGAAGGTCTGCCGGAGATTTATGGCGAGGCACCGGAAGCCAACACTGCAGCGCGCGCCTACTTTGACCGGATGATCACAGCCGCAGCGCTCCGCATGGAGGATGGTCGGCCCTATCTGCTTGGCGATACATTCTATGGCCCAGATATCTTGATGATGACGATATTGAATTGGGCCAAGCGCTATAAATGCCCCTATCCCGATATCTTTGCAGACTATCAAACGCGGATTGCTGAACGGCCCCAGTATTTAGCGGCTGAAGTGGCGAATAACCCCGAATGACCGGGCCTTTGAGCGGCATCAAGGTCATTGATCTGTGCAGCGTCGTCTCTGGCCCCGCCGCGATGGCGACGCTGGCGGATCAAGGTGCGGATGTCATCAAGGTGGAGACATTATCGGGTGACGTAATGCGTCATGGGCGAGCAGCGTCCCCTGGGTTCTCTGCAAGTTTCGTTGCGTGCAATCGGGGCAAGCGCAGCATCGCGCTCGACCTAAAGCAGCCTGAAGGCAAAGCGATCCTTTGGCGGCTGGTGGAGCAAGCGGATGTCTTCGCCCAGAACTTCCGTCCCGGCGCTATCGAACGCCTCGGCTTTGATTACGATACTGCGAAAGCGCGCAATCCGGGTCTGGTTTATTTGTCTATCAGCGGCGTTGGGCCATCGGGTCCATATGCTGGCAAACGCGTCTATGATCCTGTGATCCAAGCGCTATCTGGCCTGACGGATATCCAGGCGGATGCGCAAACCGGACGGCCAAAGATGGTTCGAACACTTGTCGCGGATAAGACGACAGCCATTTATGCGGCCCAGGCCGTAACGTCTGCTTTATTCGCCCGCACACGCACTGGTGAGGGCCAGCATGTGGAAATGGCGATGCTGGATGCCATGCTCTCTTTCATTTGGCCCGAAGGCATGTCGCCGTTCGCGATTGTTGCGGATGATACGCAATCTGCAGCTGCCAGCGCCCATGACATGATTTTTGAAACGGCGGACGGGTTCATTACCCTCGGCACAGTTTCCAATGCGGAATGGCAAGGTCTTTGCGGCGCTCTGAACAAGCCTGAATGGCTAACAGACCCTCGCTTCGCAACTCAGGCCGCCCGCTCCGCCAATCGCCAGATACGGATGCTGGAAATAGAGGCGGTGTTAAAAGGCCAACCCTCTGCCCAGATATTGGCAGCGCTTGAGGCAGCGGATGTGCCGTGCATGCCCGTGCGCCGTCGCCGTGAGATGCTGGATGACCCGCAGGTCCAGCACAACGGCATTGTCACGGTGATGGAGCAACCGGGTGTCGGCGCCATTCGCCAAGCCCGCCCCGCGGCGCGCTTTAGCGGAACGCCAGCGAAAGACCCAAGCCCGGCGCCAGCGTTGGGGCAAGATTCAGCTATGATCCTTAGCGAAATTAGCTATACGGAAACAGAAATCGGTGCGTTCCAGCAATCTGGCGTCATCGCGCAACACCAAGCTTAATCAAAGGAACTGACCCCATGGATATGCAGATCGCCGGTAAGAAAGTGCTGGTCACTGGCGCCTCAAAAGGCATCGGCTTGGCGTGCGCCAAGCAATTGGCGGAAGAGGGCGCTATTCCAGTCTTGGTCTCCCGAACGGAAGAGGACCTCGTGCGTGCTTCCCAGATGATTAAGCAGAGCCACGGCATTGACGCTGAATGGCGCGCTGTTGATCTCTCCAATGGGGATGCCGCCCGTGCGCTGATCGCTGAATTCGCGGATATCGACATTCTGGTGAATAACGCAGGCGCTATTCCGGCTGGCACTTTGGACGAAATTCAGGAGCCGCGCTGGCGCGAAGCCTGGGACCTTAAAGTATTCGGTTATGTGAACATGACCCGCGCGGCCTACGCGAATATGCGCAGCCGTGGCGGTGGCGTGATCGTCAACGTGATTGGCGCTGCTGGGGAAAACCCAAACGCAGGCTATGTGGCGGGCAGTGCAGGCAATGCCTCGCTCATGGCGTTTACGAAAGCGGTCGGCAAGGTATCGCTGGCGGACAATATCCGCGTCGTCGCCTGCAATCCTGGCCTCACATTGACGGACCGGATGGAAACGATGCTGCGGGGGCAGGCGAACGAGAAATTCGGCGACGCCGAACGTTGGGAAGAATGCATTCCGACTGACCCAGCACCCGCAAAAGCCGAAGACGTGGGCGATCTTGTGACGTTCCTCGCCAGCCCACGCGCCTGCATGATCACCGGAACCGTCATCACACTAGATGGCGGTGGATATACGCGTTGACCTGGAACGTTGTTCCGGGAAGGATAGGTCAAAATGATTCTCCGCATAGCTCTAAGGATTAAACTGATATGCGTTTAACCGCTGTACTGACCGGCCTTGCAGCCGTGATCGCCGCCACACCCGCTCTGGCACACCACCCACTGGGCGGTGCCATGCCAGAAACAATTTCCCAGGGGCTGCTCTCTGGCGTTGGTCACCCAATCATCGGGGTTGATCATCTGGCGTTCATTATCGGCGCTGGCATCATCGCCGTTATGGTCGGACGTGGTCTAACGGCACCGCTGGCCCTGGTTGCAGGCGCGCTTCTGGGCGCTGTCATTCACTTCGGCGCTGTGACTATTCCAGGCGCTGAAATCCTGATCGCACTTTCTGTCATCATCGCTGGCCGTTTGATCTTCACGGGCGCTCGCGTAGGTGCAGGCCTCATCATGGCCGGGTTCGCGGTTGCAGGCATTGTTCACGGTTACGCTTATGCAGAAGCCGTTGTTGGCGCTGAGCAGACAGTGATCGCCGCATATCTCATCAGCTTCAGCGTTACCCAATTGGTCATCGCTTGTGGCGCTGGTGCCATCGCACGGATCGTGATGCGTGGCAAAAGCTGGTCCGTTGCACACCGTGCCGCAGGCATGGGCATCGCCGCCGTCGGCACCGTGTTCCTGACACAGGCTGTCGTCTAACGCACTACCGAATACCAATAAAAAGGGCCCGCTCCGGTATCATCGGAGCGGGCCCTTTTCGTTAGACGAATTGGCGTCAGCGCATCGTGGATTTTGATGTTGCGACGATGCGGGTTACGACGATGTTGGCGCGGTCCAGATAGTTGGGTACGCGCGGGCCCATGTCGTTTTTCCAATAGTCGGTCTCATAAACCGCTTTGTAGAGGGCCTCACGCTGGGCCTCGCTCTCAAAGCGGCGCATCCAGGTGTAGGTTTCGTCGTTTTCTTCGTTGCGGAAGCTGCCGCAGATCACCATGCCTTTGGAGACCTGGAAGGGAATGATTTCCTCTTCCATGATCTTGATCCATTCATCCATCTTGCCGGGCAGGACGGGATATTGGCGAAGTTCGAAAAATGCAGACATCTGTATTTCCTTAGAAATTGGTTGGTCAGCGCTGGCCAGGCATGCGCTTTAGATAAGTCTGCCTGTCGCCAGTGCGCACCGCAATATCCCGCACCCGGTCATCCCGAAGCACGTTGAGACGAACCGATGCGCCAGCAGGACCGCGCGCCCAAAGTGCACGGAAGAATTCTGGCAGATCGCTCACATCTTCACCCGCGACGCCCAAAATGGCATCACCAAGCTTCAGGTTGGATCGTGAGGCAGGGCCGCCATCAACCATGCCAGCGATCACCAATTGGCCATCGGTTTCTGTCACGAACATACCGAGCCACGGATTCGGTTCCCGCGATGTGCGGCCCGTGGCAGACATTTCGTCGATGATTGCGGGCAGCATATCCACTGGCACAAACATATTGCCCGGCGGTGATACGCTGGATGGCAGGGCGTCCTGCACATAAAGCGAGCCAAGGCCGATCATGTCGCCTTCAGGGTTCAGTAGGGCTGTGCCACTCCAATGGGGGTGTGGCGGTGCTGTAAACAGCGCCTCATCCAGCAGGTATTCCCAATATCCGGCGAACTCGCGCTTGGAGAGTAGGCGCGCTGACATTGCGTTGTCCAACCCGCCGCCGCCAACAACTGTCACCTCGGCGCCGACCGACGCTTCCGCCGCTGAGCCAAGCTTGATCGGCGTTGCGTCAACCGGGTTATCCAAGCGGACGAGGCCGTAGCCTGTCTGTTGATCATAGCCGATGACTTCGCCTTGATGCCGTTCGCCATCGCTATCGGTCAACCACGCGGTTGTGGCTTCTGTGACCAGGTAGCCGATTGTCAGCAGCAAGCCATCTTCGCCGATCAGAACGGCGTTGCCTTCGCGCTCGACGCCCAGGCTATTTGCTGTGAAAGCGTCAGACGGAACTTTAGCTTCAAGGGTAAATACGGCGCGCGTCTTTGCGGCCAAGTCATAGTCCAGCCGGTCCGCGCGGGGGCGCAGATCGGGCTGTACGGGCTCGCGGCCCATGTCATCGTCATCGTCGCCGTAGTCAGAGCCATTCGCGCGGTCAATGCCGGCCATACTGTTTCTCCTATCCACGCCGGGTTTGATTGGCGTTGGATATCTGTCCTGGTAGAACAATATAGTGGATAGGCCGGATTGCCAGGGGTAGCGATGAATTAACCCCACCCATGACCAATATGGGGGACGGAGCGTTTTCAATGCTGGACGAAATATGCAGCTAACCCGTCGCACACTTTTACAAGCCGCAGCAGCCTTAGCGGCCGTGCAAGCGCCCCTCAAAGCAGAGGCGGCAAATTCCGTTCGGGTCGACCAGCTTTGGCCGACTTACCGGGACCGGTTTGTGCATGCTGATGGTCGCGTGATGGATACGGGCAATGACAGTATCTCACATTCCGAAGGCCAGGGCTGGGGCATGCTTCTGGCCGGGGCCGCTGGGGATTGGGACGCATTCGACCGGATTTGGAACTGGACGGATGCCAATCTTCGCTGGAGCGGCGCGCCGCTTTTTGCCTGGAAATGGGATCCCAAAACTGGCGAGGTCGTTGACCCCAATAATGCAAGCGACGGCGATATTCTGATTGCCTGGGCGCTCGCCCGTGCGGGATATTTCACCAAACGCGCAGATTTGGTTGAAGCTGCGCAAACGTCTGCAGTGGCTGTCAGGCAACTTTTGACGGACGAAGTCGCAGGCGCTGTCTCTTATACACATCTGACGCTGCCGACGAATAGAGAGG
>CAJXVF010000078.1 GCA_913060845.1 uncultured Alphaproteobacteria bacterium
AGCGTCAGATGTGTATAAGAGACAGCGCTAAACCCCTTAACGGAGATGCGGGAGGCGTCTCTCATGGAGAATAAATCTATGCGTATTTTTGCTTCCAGCCTGCTGCTTGCCGCAGTGGCACTTCCTGCCTACGCCCATCCGGGCCATGAGGCCGGCGCTTTGGGCGCTGCTCACGACATGCTGCACGCGTTTGGCGGTCTCGACATGATTGCGCTGATGGCGTTGGTTGCTGTTGGTTTCGTGACGTTCCGCATCGCCAAGGGCGCTAAAGCCCGACGCTAATCTCGGGCTAAATACCTAAACCCGGCGCTGCCCCTCAGGCAAAGGCTTGTCTTCGGCAGCGTCGGGACCCGAATTGGGCCGCTTTCGGCGGATGATAATATCGCCCTCGGGCGTAATCTCCGGCGCTTCATATCCGGGGATGGCGCCGATAAAGCGCTCCATCAGATTAAGCGCCCGCTGCATAGTCTCATCGACCTTTTGGCCAACGGACGGTTCTTCCGACCGCGCCGCCAGTTACACTGCCAAGGCCAGCGCCAATCCGGCTACTGCTGCTGTTTTCTTCCACATATTCCAGATATGGCGATTTAAGGCCTAAAGTCCAAGTGATCTCTGGAAGAACGCCCTGGTCCGATCATTTGCCAGCATGCGCATAGCAGGCACATCGGCACTTGCACCTTCGCGGGCGAATGCGTGGTTGGTGTCCTCATAAACGTGCGTTTCAACGCCTGCGATGGGGCCGAGACCAGCTTCTAGCGCACGCTGGACTGGCAATGGCGTCCAGGGATCAATACCGCCGATATGCAGCAGCATGGGCGTTTTCAGATTGTCGGCCTCTTTCAAGTAACCTTCGATCCCGACACCGTAATAGCTGACATTTGCGTCTGCCGATCCACGCACGCCGGAGAGAAAAGCCAGCAGCCCACCGAGGCAATATCCAGACGTCGCGACCTTGCCGGAACATTCCGACATACCGCGCAAATGCGCCACACAAGCTTCGACATCTTGCGCCGCCAGATCAACATCCATGCCCTCACGGGTTTTCAGGGCCTGATCACGATGGCCATCGGTCTCCGGGTCGAGTTCGATACCGGGCCGAATGCGCCAGTACAGGTCTGGTGCCAGGACAATCAGCCCCTGCTCCGCCCAATGGTCAGCAATGCGACGCATGAAGCGATTAACGCCAAACACCTCCATCAGGATCACCACCGCAGGTGCGGGGCCAGTGACATTCTTAGGCATGGCCACATATGCGCCCATAGCGCCGACACCGGTCGCGACCTTCGCATTCAGCATGAACTCTCTCCTGTTGTCTTGATCTATTGTTCAAGCGCAGCATAGCGGGAATTTGGAAGCCTGCGCGAGAGGGAGCCGCATCAATGGCCATGCACAATTTCACAGACCTGATCACAGCCTATGCCTGGACGTCCCATGACGGCCGCCGGTCCGCAATCGGGAAAAGCATTTGGCAATGGTACGGCAAAACCAAATCCGTATTGGTGATCGATCTATGCGGATTCAGTAAAAGCTCCACTGATAAGGCCAGCATCCTGGATTTCTTAGCTGTTATCCGCCGAATGCAAGCCGCCGCTTGACCCTTAGTCTGGCTGTACGAGGGCGACATTGTGAAGATGGAGGCGGACAATTGCTTCGCCGTATTCGACACCCCGGACCAAGCCGTGATGGCTGCTCTTGATCTGGTTAGTGCGTCCGAAACAATCTGCAGGGATGAAGGTCTGGATCTCAGGCTCTGCTGCGGTATTGAGCATGGGAAGATTTTGTACCTGGAGGAAGAAGACTTCTTCGGAATGCCGGTAAATGCCGCGTCCAGACTTGGAGAGGATGTAGCAAACGCAAATGAGGTCCTTGTCGGCCCAGGCGCTGTAGCCGCACTTGCTGGACATGGTGAAGGCTGGGTCGTGACACCGCATCCAGCAGGGTCTGTCGCGCTGGAGAAGGACGTCATCTGCATCACCCGCCCAATTGCGGAATCATAAACTTGCAGAATCGCTGAGAACCCTTGATAACTGCGGCCAGACGAAATCGACAAATGGGAGGTCTCACGACCATGCGTAAGATTCTACTGGCGGCTGTTGCCGCCACCGGCCTGCTCGCGACAAGCGTTGCACAGGCGCAGACGCCTACATTCTTCCGGATTGTTTCCGGCAGTGCGGGCGGCAACTACTTCCCGATGGCTGGCCTTTTGGCGAACGCCATCTCCAACCCGCCCGGCTCACGTGCTTGCGATAAAGGCGGCAGCTGCGGCGTCGCTGGCCTGATCGCTATTGCACAGTCCGCCAATGGCTCCGTTGCGAATGTAAACGCGATCCAGTCTGGCGCTGCCGAATCCGGCCTTGCACAGTCTGACGTTGCATTCTGGGCCTATACCGGCACAGGCGTGTTCGAAGGCAAGACCCCGCTCAAGAAGCTTCGCGCCATCGCGACGCTCTATCCTGAGCACATCCACGTTGTACTGCCAAACGATTCTGTGCTGGCTGCCCCTAAGAGCCTGAAAGGCAAGCGCGTTGGCGTTGGCCTCCCAGCTTCTGGCGCACAGGTTGGCGCTCTGCTCATTCTTGAAGCCGCTGGCCTCAAGAAAAACGTTGACTACATTGCTGAGGAACTGAACACCTCACAGTCCGCTGAACGCCTGGCCGATGGTCAGCTTGATGCGTTCTTGACCGTGACCGGCGCTCCATCTGCCGGCATCGCACAGCTAGCGTCCACCGCTGGCATGAAGCTGATGAGCCTGCCGGATCCTATCCAACAGGCCGTTATCGCAAAAGCGCCGTTCTACTTCTCCTCACCAATTCCACAGACGGCTTACGAAAGCATGCCTACTGATGTGAGCACGCTGGCTGTTGCAGCGCAGTGGTTGGTTTCTTCTGATCAGTCCGAAGAACTGGTCTATGGCATCACCAAGGCGCTTTGGAACAAGAACACTCGCAAGCTGCTGGACCGTGGCCATGCCAAGGGCAAAGACGTACAGACAACGTCTGCTCTGGACGCCATCGGCATTCCACTGCACCCGGGTGCTGAGCGTTTCTACAAAGAAGCTGGCCTCCTCAAGTAAGCCGCTTCTAGACGATATTGACTAGCGGCCCGGCTGTTCATTGGAACAGCCGGGCCGTTCTTTTTTGCACGCATTCCGCAGGCATTTGACCATGGCGACAAACGATCCAGCAGGCTCTAACGATAAGTCCGTAGGCGCATTCACGCTAACGGAAGAAGAAGCCGCCCGTATCGAAGAGCTAGAAGCGCAATACGATCCGGAAATGAATTTCCGCACCGTGGCGCCGTGGCTTCGGACTGCGATCACTTGGTCGCTCGTCCTGCTTGGGCTGTACCATTTCTATACCGCCGGTTTCGGCATCCCCCGTGAGCAATGGCACAAAGGCATTCACTTGGCCGCAGTACTCGCGTTGATCTTCATGAGCTTTAGCGTCCTGCGCCGGAATGACCGCGCGGCACTCAACGTTAGTCCATTCCGCCCAGGCGGCGTCCCTTGGTATGATTGGGGCTTAGCTTTAGCCGCCCTTGCCGCCGCACTTTATGTGCCCATGACATTTACTGGCATGTCCTGGCCGCTGCAATTGGAAGAAATGAACTTCCGCATCGGCTCGCCAACAACGTCTGACTTGGTGTTTGGCACCATCCTTATCATCGTGGCGCTTGAAGCCGTCCGCCGGGCCATGGGCTGGGTGCTGCCGATTGTTGTGATCTGTTTCATCGCCTACGCGATCTTCGGATATTTGAGCCCGATCCAAGTTCTGATCATTCCCCCAGCGACTTGGGGCAATCTGGTCAACCATCTCTACCTCACAACGGAGGGCCTTTATGGCGTTCCAGTGAAGGTGATTTCATCCATCGTGTTCCACTTTGTGCTGTTTGGCGTTGTTGCGCAGAAAATGGGGCTTGGGCAGTTCTTTATTGAACTGGCGCAGGTCGTCGCTGGACGTTTGTCCGGTGGTCCAGCGAAAGTGTCTGTGCTGTCGTCCTCACTTTTCGGCACGATTTCTGGTTCCTCCATCGCGAACACCGTAACAACGGGCTCGCTAACCATTCCTGCCATGAAGCGCATCGGCTATCCGCCGCATTTCGCGGGTGCTGTTGAAGCTGCTTCATCCACCGGCGGACAAATCACGCCGCCGATCATGGGTGCTGCCGCCTTCTTGATGGTCGAGTTCCTGGAAATTCAGTACACGACGATCATTCTGGCTGCCGCTACACCGGCACTCATGCACTATATCGCCGTGTTGGCGATGGTTCATTTTGAAGCCAAGCGCCTTGGCATTAAAGGCTTGTCCCGCGAAGAGGTACCAAGAATCCTCGACGTGCTGAAGCGTGGTATCCATACTGCAATTCCGCTTGTCATTTTGGTCTATGTGCTTTTCGCTGGATACACGCCGTATCTGGCAGCTTTCTGGGGCATTACCAGTGCAATTGCTATCGGCTGGCCAAGAATGGCCGCCGGTGCTGCGTTGCTGGTGGCGCCATTCATCTACTTCGATCTGATCCAGCTGAAGCTTGATCCTGTCACGCTCAGTCTGTTCGCCGCAGCGCTGGGTATTGGCGTTTTGCGCTGGTCCAAGCAACTCAAGTGGAATTCGCTGAAAGACGCGTTTGCCATGGGCTCGAAATATGCCCTGCTGTTGGTATCGTCGTTGGCGTTATCACGCTGACCGGCGTTACGTTCCGGCTTGGCTTCATGGTGACCCAGGGTGCCTTGGAAACCGTTGATTCAATCCAGGCAATGTTCAGCTTCCTGCCGTTTGACCTGATCGGCGATGGCTCTTCCGGGCCCTCACTATTTGCCGTAGATGAAGCAACGCTGTTCATCTCCCTGCTCTTCATCGCCATTTCGTGCGTACTGATGGGTGCAGGGCTGCCGACGACAGCGCTCTACATCATGCTGCAGGCGATTGCGACGCCAGCACTTGCAAACCTAGGCGTAGAGCCATTGGCAGCGCATTTGTTCGTGCTGTACTACGGCGTTCTGGCGGATTTGACACCGCCTGTGTGTGTGTCGGCTTACGCTGCTGGCGGCATCGCTGGTGCCAATCCGTTCAAGACTGGCACGACGGCGTTCCGACTGGGCAACGCCAAGGTCATGGTGCCATTCGTGTTCGTCTACGCGCCAACCATGCTGATCGTGATCGGAGATTTCGACATCCTCGAATATCTCTCCGTCGTCGGAACCTGTATCGCAGGAATCATGCTACTTGGCGCCGCCCTAACCGGGTTCATGATTGCGCCTATGGGCATGATCTGGCGTCTGATCCTGGCGGCATCCGCAATCATGATGGTGGCCCCTAGCTGGTCGTCAAACTGGTGGGGTCTCGCCTTATTGGCGCCTGTCGCAGTGCAACAGTTCTTGGCGCGCAGTAAGCAGACGCCTGTATCGGCTGCATGACGGCGCATCCAACACCGACACGGCGTTCTTTCTTAGCCGAAACAGCCCCTGTCGCCCTCGCGGCGGCGGCGGTGTTGCTGTTTTTCGGCTGGACGCTGCCGATGCTAAACGTCACGAGCTTCTGGGTGTTCACTGACACCCATTCCGTGATCGGCGGCATTGAGCGGTTCTGGCAGGAAGGCGAGTGGCTGCTATTGGCGGCGATTGGCGGCTTCGCTGTGCTCTTTCCAGCCGCTAAAATCCTGGTGGCGGGCTGGGCGGTCGTGGACCCACCCGGTGCGCGATCAACACTGAAACTGGCTGCCACTATCTCGAAATGGTCCATGTTGGATGTGTTCGTGGTGGCACTGGTGGTGCTTACCGTGAAATCAACCGCGGTTGCAGACGCGAGCGTCGGCCCTGGTGCCTGGTGCTTTGCCGGCGCTGCCATTCTCTCTTCGCTGGCTATCGCAGGTTTGGCCAAACGCCATATGCCACGCGAGGAATCAGCGACCAGCACGGCTCTAACCACCCTATCCAAAGCAGGCCGCATCACGAACGAGAGCGCCAACGCGGCAACGATTATCATCCCGGCACTTTGGATTGGCCTGATTATCGGCGCTGGATTCCTCGCCGTACCAGCGATTTTCGCCGGTGATGAAGCCGGGCGCCCTTTTGCATATACCGCCGCCGCCCGTGTTTTTGAAAGGCTGGCTTTCGCAGAATGGGGCTTGGCGGCACTCACCGTCATCGCTCTTGTGATTCTAAAAAGCCCCAAACGGCGGATAGTCGCTGCAGCGATGCTGATCGCGATCCTGGCGGTGCAGGCGATCTGGCTCCACCCAGAATTGGCCGAGCGCGCCTATGCTCTTTCAGTTGGCCGCGATGTGCCGCCCTCCCCCGCTCATGCGATCTACGCCGGGTTGGAGATTTGCAAGCTGGCATGGCTCATAGGCTTGGCCGTGGCCGGATGGCGGAGTTTTAGCGCTGTGCGCAATCTGCAAGCTTAATCTCGCCAGAATTCAGCAGCTTGTTCCCGTCAAACCCACTGAAGTCCTTGCCCACCAGCGCTTTGTAATCGAACAACGCGACGTTCACGGGCTTCAACGCCTGCAGGGTTTGCATCGTGCTGGCGACAGCCACATCAGCCCCGGCATAGACGACACGGAACTGCTTTGTCACGGCAGGCCAACGGCCATCGCCTGTGTGATTGAAGACGGCGACAGAGACCTTGCCTGTTCCCCAATCCAGCCAGGCTGCATGCACACCTAGGCCGTCACAAGCGCCTTCGCCCATAACACTCGCATTGGCCGTTGGTACTGCGAGCGACAGTACCAGAACAGCAGGGATAGCTAGGGCGAGGCGGCGGATCACCGGGTTTGCATCCAATCTACAAGGGCCGCACCAATCTCATGCGGGCTGTCTTCCTGAATGAAATGACTGCCTTTCACCGTGACCTCGCGCTGATTTGGCCAAGTCCGGCAAAAATCCCGTTGTGCGCCGATCAGGATGGCCCCCGGCTCAGCATTGATGAAGAGCTTTGGGAAGGCCGCATCCTTTATCCAATCCGCATAGTCCTGAACAATCTGCACAACATCCTCTGGCTCGCCCTCAATCGGGATCTGGCGCGGCCATGTCAAAGTAGGGCGACGATCTTCGCCTGCCTCCGCAAAGGGGCGGCGATACACGGCCATTTCAGCCTCGCTCAAGCCCCGCAGGACGGACCCGGGCAATACCTTCTCGACGAAAACATTCTTCTCCAGCACCATCACCTCACCAGCGTCAGACCGGAAGCCTTGGAAGACCGGCGTGGCCTGGGGGCTCCATTCACTCCATTGTACGGGGCGGACGATGCCTTCCATATAACAAATGCCTGCGACTGCACCTGGGTGACAACGCGCCCAGTCAAACCCAAGCGCTGAGCCCCAATCGTGAATGACAAGCGTCACATTCTCCGTAACGCCAAGGGCAGCTAGAAGACCATCAAGATAGTCACGATGCTCGACGAAGCGATATCGATCCGGACCGCTATTGGGCAGCTTATCTGAGTCTCCCATGCCGATAAGGTCAGGCACGATAATGCGGCCCATTTCCCGCACATGCGGCCAAACATTGCGCCACAGATACGATGATGTTGGGTTGCCATGAAGAAACACGATGGGCGCGCCATTCGGGTCGCCCGCTTCGGTATAGGCCATACGCTGGCCCATAACGTCTACAAACGCTTTCGCCGGTTCTGTCGTGTCGAACATATGCCTCTATCCAATGCGGCTTTCTCGCCCATCATTCTAGCATAGCCATCCGCGCTTGACAGATTGGGCCTGAGCCTCCTTCTTTCAAACGAATAAGACGATTATGTGACAAGCAAACATGAAGGATATCAGGCAATGACGCGGGCGTTCGTATTTCCGGGACAAGGATCGCAGGCAGTCGGTATGGGAAAGGCTTTGAGTGAGGCGTTTCCAGCCGCGAAAGAAGTGTTTCAGGAGGTGGACGACGCGCTTGGCCAAAACCTTTCCAAAATGATGTTTGAGGGTCCGATGGAGGACCTAACGCTGACCGAAAACACCCAGCCAGCGCTTATGGCTGCCAGTGTCGCAGTGATGCGAGTGCTGCAATCCGAAGGCGGATTTGAGATTGCTGACAAAGCAAAGTTCATCGCGGGCCATTCGCTTGGCGAGTATTCCGCCCTTGCTGCCGCTGGCGCGCTTGATCTTGCGGACACCGCTCGGCTGCTGAAGCTGCGCGGGCAAGCAATGCAAACCGCCGTTCCCGCAGGCGAAGGTGCGATGGCAGCACTACTCGGTCTAGAGCTTGAACCCGCGCTCGAAGCCGCCGCTGAGGCCGCCCAGGGCGATGTCCTGTCTCTTATACACATCTGACGCTGCCGACGAATAGA
>CAJXVF010000079.1 GCA_913060845.1 uncultured Alphaproteobacteria bacterium
CGTGGGCTCGGAGATGTGTATAAGAGACAGGCGCTAACCCCAGCAGCGGCACCCGTACGGTATAGCGCCTCGTTCCTGAAGATGCTCCGGACATGGGAAGGGGCCGCGCACGCGTAGCAAAGCCAAAGCGCAGCATGCACAAAAGCCCGACAACACCCGGCCGTCTATTCCCAACGCCAGTTTCGGCGATGACCGTTGATGCTCAAGGCGAGCGGTTCACACCGCGCCAGAGCCGAAAGGAGAGCGACAATGGCGCTTCCCACACGTAAGGGCGAAATCATCGAAGGGCAGGCAATATCCAGCGACGCTGGATTGCCCGCCGCATTTCAAGGCGCTCCTCCACCTTCGACCGCTTCGGCATATGGCGGCTGCGGAGCCCCTGGATACCGTTTTCCATTGATGTTCGGCATCTTGGTATTGCTGGCGTTCTTTGGCGGGTTTGGCGTTTGGGCAGCGACTGCACCTTTGGATTCAGCAGCAATTGCTCCTGGCCAGCTCGTTGTCAGCAGCAATAGGCGTGAAGTTCAGCATTTAGAAGGCGGCATCGTTAGCCAACTACTTGTCCGTGAAGGCGATACTGTCCGCGAAGGCGACCCGATCATCGGATTGGACGCGACCCAAGCAGACGCCTCCCTAGGCGTATTGCAAAGCAGGCTGGCCTACGCTTCAGCTAGGGTCTCCCGGCTTGAAGCTAAGCGTGCCGGACGTCGACGGATTTCATTTCCTAGCTGGCTTCAACAAGCCAGAAGCGACCCCAAGGTCAACAGCCTCCTCACGGCAGAAGAAACGGCACTCCGAGCAGCTTTGGATGTTGTCCGCGATCAAAGCGGCATCTGGCAAACGCGTGCGCGCCAGCTTGAGGAGGAAATTAAGGGCTTGGAGGATGAAATCCGCTCAAACGAAGATCAGCTTAGGATTATTGAGCTAGAGATTGCGGATCAGCGCTTCCTTGTGAGCAGGGGCCTCGGTATCCGCCGCGTCCTGTTAGGTCTACAGCGCCAAGCAACGGAAATTAATGGCCGTAAGGCCCGCGCCGTCGCTGGTATAGCCCGTAACCGGCAGGCTATCAGCGAATCACGGCTGCGTATTGCTGAACTCCAGCAAACGCGCCTAACAGAAATCGACAATGAGATGGGCCAGCTATCGTCCGAAATCGCCGGTATCCGTCAGCGAATGTCGGCTGCTAGTGATGTGCAAAAGCGGACCGTTATCCGTGCGCCGTTATCTGGCAAGGTCGTCAATCTGACTGCCTATACGATTGGCGGAATTGTGCGCCCTGGTACTCCCTTAATGGAGATCGTGCCAGATGGGGATGACCTCAAAGTTTTAGCGCGTGTCAGCCCAGCCGATATTGATATCGTCCGCGCAGGCCTTGAAGCCCAGGTTCGCCTGTCTGCCTATCCAGGCCGATCTGCGCCCGTATTTGACGGAATCGTTGAGACAGTTTCAGCGGATTTGCTGACGGATGAACGAAGCGGCGTCACCTATTACGAAGCTCGCATTGGCTTCAAACCGGGCGACCCAGCACTTGTCAGCCTCACACTCTATCCGGGCTCACCTGCAGAAGTGTCGATCGTTACCGGCGAGCAAACTCTGATGAATTCCTTGCTCCGTCCGCTGACAGATACCGTCCGACGCGGCGCTACACAGAACTAGGGCGAACATATGTCTCGCTGGATCATCATTGGCGCCTGTGTGTGGATGGTCGTCCTAGGCGGTGCTGGCCTGTTCATGGTGACAGGCTGGGAAGGGCGGAGTGCAGTTGCTAGCACTGCTATCACCACTGCCACCCCAACGAATGTCGCAGAATCTCAAAGCCAGGTCAGGCAGACGCAGGCGACGCAGCAAGCCTATCCCGGCTGGTTGAATATTCCTGTTGGCTGCACAATCGGGCGGGATTGCTGGGTCCTGCAGCAGTTTGACCATGATCCAGGCCCCGACTTTAGAGATTACGCCTGTGGTGCCCGCGCCTACAATGCGCATAAGGGCGTGGATTTCGGCCTGGCGACGGATAATGACATGCGCCGGAACGTTCCTGTGCTCGCAGCAGCGGCAGGGCGCGTGCTCCGTTTGCGTGATGGTGAGACGGACGGCGTCGCGGTGGCTCAAGGCGTGGGCGCTGTTCCAAAAGGCCGGGAATGCGGCAACGCCGTCATTTTGGAACATGGCGGCGGGTGGGAAACAATATATTGCCATATGAGGCGTGGGTCCGTTGCGGTAAAACAGGGACAGAGCGTAGCGGCGGGCCAACAGCTCGGTGCAATCGGGATGTCCGGCAAAGCTGAATTCGCCCATCTGCACCTTGGTGTTCGCTACAAGAACAATCCATATGATCCATTCCTGCCAGGCGGCATGAAGCCAGGTGCGTGCGGAAGTGTCGGATCGCTATGGACGCCAGCGGCGGCTGCAGCGCTCCGTTATTCCCCGCTAGATATGGTCGCGGTTGGCATTTCGGATACGCGCCCAAACGTGGCAGGCGTCAATAATGGCCAATTCAATAGCTTCACTCGGCGGGATGCAGATGCGTTGTTCGGCTGGGTTCTGGCCTGGAACACCAAAGCTGGCGATATATTGCGGGTTGATATCCAGGATCCGAGCGGTAAAGCGCTCCTATCCACAACACAAAAGCTGGACAAGGGTTATCGACGGCATTTCCGTTTCGCTGTCAAGAAGAAGTCAGGGGCTTGGCATTCGGGAAACTACACCGTCACCGCCACAATTCAGCGATCTGGCCGTACCCCTGTCACCCGCCAGATTAGCCGTACCCTAAAACTTCGCTGAGCCGGTTTCGGGCGCGGCGTTGATCGGCTATTGTCGCCGAAAATTCTCGTATGCTTGGGAAGCGCGAGATCGCATTCGGTTTGTGGTGAGGCCTACATGGTTCAAATTCGACAGATATCTGCTTTATGCGCGCTGCTTGGCTTTGCGCTAACTCCCGTAATGGCATCTGCGCAGGACGGTTCAAGCAAAGCGCCAAAGATCACGCAGGCATTCAGGGCAGAGTTTCAAAACTGGCTCGTCGATGTCCGTGCAGAAGCGCGGGACAAAGGCATCTCTGAAAGCATCATCTCCAGTGCGCTGTCCAATATTGAACCCGTCGCCCGCATTCTTGAGCGGGACCGCAAGCAATCTGAGTACACGATTACGCTGAGCAAATATCGCAAGCGCGTAATCACGCCGAACAATATCCAGTTCGGTCTTTCCAAGCGGAACCGTCATTCCAACACCCTGAACCGGGTCGCTGAACGCTATGGCGTGCAACCGCGCTTTATTCTGGCGATCTGGGGCATTGAGACCCGCTTTGGCGCCGTTACCGGAACGATGCCGGTCATTCCCGCCGTTGCGACACTGGCGTTTGATCGGCGGCGCTCCAAATATTTCCGCCAACAACTGTTCGCGTCACTGAAAATGCTGCATCGCGGCTATATCAGCTTGCCGGAAATGAAGGGCTCTTGGGCAGGGGCCATGGGCCAGCCGCAATTCATGCCGTCCAGTTATATTGCCTATGCTCAGGATTTTGACGGGGATGGTCGCCGCGATATCTGGTCAAATGAAGGCGATGTTTTTGCCTCAATTGCAAATTATCTGGCAGAGCATGGCTGGAACAATGATCTCACATGGGGCCGCAAAGTCATTGCTCCAGCAGGTGTCCGCCGTGCTGCGGTCAAATCCTTTAACCGCAAAGAGCGCGGCTGCCGTGCGGTGAAGAAGATGTCACGGAACAAAAGCTTGTCTGAATGGGCGCGTCAGGGCGTCACGAAGGCGGATGGCTCGCCGCTGCCAAATCGCAATCTCTCAGCCGCCATGGTGCTGCCTGATGGCGAAAAAGGCTCTGCCTATCTCGTCTACAAAAATTACCGCTCGATCCTCCGCTATAACTGCGCGCACCTCTACGCTGTCACTGTTGGCGAATTGGCCGACGCGCTTTGGGTGCGATAACAAGAATGCGGACGTTTTTTCCTATACTTATCGCCTTAGGGTTAGCGCTATCGGCCTGCTCAAGCTCTAAAGAAACAGCAGCGCCGACATCCGCGAAGACACGCGCCCCAACTGTTCTCAAGCCCAGCCCACATATCGGCCAGGATGCCCGCCCACGCTACAAGGTTGGCAGCCCTTATGTGATCGCTGGTAAGCGTCACGTGCCGGAAGAACGGTTTGATTTAGCAGAAAGCGGCCGCGCGTCCTGGTACGGCCCCGGCTTCCATGGCCGCCAGACAGCAAACGGCGAACGCTATGACCAGCGGGCCATGACGGCTGCGCATCGCACATTGCAACTCCCCGCTATTATCCGCGTCACCAATGTCGGCAATGGGCGACGCGTCGTGCTGCGCGTGAATGACCGTGGCCCGTACCATGGCGGCCGCGTTCTTGATGTTTCAGAGGCTGGTGCGGAAGCACTGGATTTCAAGCATTTGGGAACGGCACTTGTTAGGATCGAGGTGCTTGAAGGACCGAGCCGACGTGTCGCCGGAATGGCTGGCCGCAAGGCAAGCGTTGCAGAATTGGAATCTGTCCGCGCCGAAGCTGCCGCTGCTGACAATGGCGTCGCTCTCGCATCTGTTGGAACATCCGCACGTAACAGCGGTGCGCCGCCAAGCAGTATATTTGTTCAGGCTGCTGCATTTTCATCTATCACCAATGCCCAAGCGTTCCGCGCCAAGGCAGCCCAGATAGGTGAAGCTGTGATCGAGCCTTCGTTTTCTAACGGTAACCGCATTTATCGCGTTAAATTGGGGCCTTACCGCACCGTAAAGGATGCTGAACGGGCCATTCCATATCTAGCCGATATGGGTGCGCCAAGTGCCCATGTCACCGTTATCCAATAGGAAGGCGCTAAGCACATGTTGATTCGCATCGGCGCTATACTGCTTCTGCTTCTGCTGCTGGCAGGCATTCTGCCGCCAGCCACTGCCTCAGCGTTTGAAACACGCGCTCGGCAGGCGTTCGTGATTGATCTGTCGACCAATTCCATTCTGCTCAACAAGAACGCTGACACACGGATGCCGCCCGCCTCCATGAGTAAACTCATGACGGCCTATTTGATCTTTGAACGCATGAAAAGCGGCGCACTCAAACCTGATGACCGCTTCACCGTCAGTCGCAAGGCATGGGCAAAAGGCGGCTCGAAGATGTTCTTGCTGCAAGGTCAACGCGTCCGCCTTGAAAGCCTGATCCGCGGCATCGTCATCCAGTCCGGCAACGACGCTTGTATCGTAGTTGCAGAAGGCTTGGCTGGAAGCGAAGAAGCCTTTGCCGAAATTATGAACGCAAAGGCGAAGGAACTCGGCCTCAACGATAGCCATTTTACCAATGCAACGGGCTGGCCCAATCCTGATCACTATATGACCGCGCGGGATCTCGCGACCCTGGCGCAGAGAATCATTGAGGACTTTCCCGAATATTATCACTTCTATTCGCAAAAAAGCTTTCGTTTCAACAAGATCAATCAAAAGAACCGCAACCCAATTTTAGGCGAAGTCGAAGGAGCTGATGGCCTAAAAACAGGTTATACGGACGCCTCTGGCTATGGTCTCGTTGGTTCTGCGACACGGGGCGGGCGACGCCTAATTATGGTGATTAATGGCCTGGAGACGGCCCGCGCCCGGTCAGTCGAAGCTGAGCGTATGATGAACTGGGCGTTCGATGCGTTCGAGACCTATAAGCTTCTCCGCGCTGGGGAGACGGTTGAGACTGCAGAGCTTTGGCTAGGCCAAGCGGAGACCGCAGCTTTGGTCGTTAATCAGGACGTGACGGTGACGTTGCCGCGTGCCTCGCGTGCAAGCCTCAAGGTATCTGTCAGCTATTCAGGGCCAGTTCCAGCACCTGTCTATAAGGGTGAGGAACTTGGCCGACTTATCGTAACAGCACCCGGTGTTGATCCGATTGAACGCCCGCTCTATGTCGGCGAAACCGTTGAGCGCAAAGGTCCCTTTGGCCGGGTCATTGAAACCCTAGGCGCGCTTATTAGCGGCGCGTGGCGATAAGTCTTGCCTCGGGGAAGCTTCATTAGCCTCGAAGGTGGGGAGGGCGCTGGGAAAAGTACCCAGATCCGGTTGCTTGCCGCATGGTTACGTGACCTTGGGCATGAAGTCATCGAAACCCGCGAGCCAGGCGGATCGCCTGCCGCTGAGAGAATTCGGGAAACGCTGCTTGGCCTTCCAGAGTCTGACGGCACTTGGGACGCGCACACAGAATGCCTGCTGCTAAATGCTGCGCGCCGCCAGCATGTCGTTGATATCATCAAGCCAGCGCTTGGGCGCGGCGCATCGGTAATCACAGACCGTTTTTCTGATTCGACCATGGCTTACCAGGGCTATGCCGGGTCTGTTGGTCGTCCGGCTGTAGAGGCCCTTGACCATTGGGCCATGGACGGCTTCAAGCCAGACCTAACGTTGATGCTTGATATTGAACCTGAAGCCGGCGCTGCTCGGGCAGGGGAGCGCGCACGGGCTGCAGGCCAAACCGTATTAGACGTTTTCGAGCGCCGCTCCATAACCTTCCATCAGACCGTTCTGGCTGCCTTCCGAGATATAGCCGCCCGAGAGCCAGAGCGATGCGTTGTTATTGATGCCAGCGCCACACAGGAATTGGTCGCCGCCGCAATCCAAAACGCCGTCAAAGCTCGTTTGGAAGTGAAGTAATGGCCCGGCGCGCAAAATTAGCTGAGGTCGAGGAGACCAATCCGGATCATCCACGTTTGGCGACCTCACTTCTGGGCCACCGCAGCCAAGAGCAGACGTTTCTGGACGCCTTCAATGCCAGCCGTATGCATCACGCTTGGCTGTTGCATGGCGCCAAAGGCATCGGCAAAGCGACATTTGCCTATCGTGCCGCGCGATTTTTGATGTCAGAGGGTGCCAGTGACGCTGCAGATAGCCTGTTCGGCGTTGCTGCCCCGCCCCAAAGCCTTGATGCAGCGCCTGACCACAGGGCTGTCCGCCTAATCATTGCTGGCTCACATCCTGATATGTTTGCACTCGAAGCGTCTCGGAAAACGCCGCGCGGGCCTGCCACAATTGCTGTAGATGATGTGCGAACATTGATTGAATCGACGCATCTCACCATTACTGATGGCAGTTGGCGGGTCGTCATCATTGACGCGACCGACAGTCTCAACCGGTCCTCTGCCAACACTCTGTTGAAGCTGATCGAAGAACCGCCGCCACGCACGGTTCTGTTCATTATCTCGCATCAGGTGGGCGGCGTTCTGCCAACCATTCGGTCACGCTGCTTGCGGTTGCCATTTGCTGGCATCGAAGATCAGGATGTCGCCCGTATTTTAGCCGCACGTAGACCAGACGCCGACGCGGATGCCATCGGCCAAGCCGTTCGGCTCTCTGCTGGATCGCCAGGACGTGGGATCGCGCTGCTTGATGGCGGCGGCAGCGGTATTGTTGACGCTCTAGCGGAAGTGCTGGAAGGCAGACGAGGCGAGGGCGGATTAAAGGCTGAAGCATTTGCTGCACTCGTCGCTAAGGACCCGTTCCATTACGCAATCGCGGGCGAGGCGCTGACGGCTTGGCTTGCGGGTGCAGCTCGCCCTGCAGACGCTGCACCTGTCGCTGGTATGACGGAGGCCCTGACTGCACAAGCCCGCCACGCCGCACGGCTTGGCCCCAAGCCGTGGCTCGATCTCTATCAACATGCAACGACCCGGATGGAGCGCACCAGCGCTGTAAACCTTGACCCCGTTCAGGTGCTGGTAGATATCTTGCTCAGAATTCAGGCGCTGCTCGCCCGCGCGTGACGTACGCCCTAACGCCATTCAGCCGTATCTCTTCGTTTAGGAGCTGGCGCTATGCCCGCTAATCAGTCTTTTTACATCACGACGCCAATTTATTACGTCAATGATGACCCTCATATCGGCCATGCCTACACAACGCTTGCCTGCGATGCGCTTGCCCGGTTTAAGCGGCTGGATGGCTATGACGTCCACTTCCTGACCGGCACCGATGAGCACGGCCAGAAGGTTGAGAAAGCCGCTGCAGATGCGGGGGTTGATCCGCAGGCGTTCACAGATCGCGTGTCTCAACGGTTCCGCCAGCTCGCTGACGACATGGGCTTCACCCATGATGACTTCATTCGCACGACCGAACCTCGGCACATCGAAGCCGCACAGGCGATCTGGAAACGGCTCATCGATCGCGGGGAGATTTATCTGGGCGCATATGAAGGTTGGTATGCCATCCGTGATGAAGCATTTTATGCGGAAAGCGAGCTAACCAAAGGCCCTGATGGCGAAAAATTGGCTCCGACCGGCGCGCCGGTCGGAGCCAATTTTTCGCCAT
>CAJXVF010000080.1 GCA_913060845.1 uncultured Alphaproteobacteria bacterium
CCTCTCTATTCGTCGGCAGCGTCAGATGTGTATAAGAGACAGTATCCGGACAGGATGGCTTTGGCATCACGCCAAGGCTTCAGGTAGGATGGAGCCCTCAACATGTTCTGTCTGATGGCATCCCCACCATATGCACGATAGCCCAAAGCGGCCTTCAATGTTCGTCCTTATCGCGATGACCGCACTTGGACCGATGACGCTGAATATCATTGGCCCGGCCATGCCTGGATTGCAGACTGTGTATGGAGTCTCATATCAGGCGGCGCAGTCCATGGTGTACATGTACCTGTTCGCATTTGCCGTAGCTCAGCTTTTCTACGGCCCACTGTCTGACCGTTACGGTAGACGTCCCATGGTGCTGATTGGCCTAGTGATTTTCCTGGCCGGTTCACTCCTCACACTCATCGCTGATACAATCGAAGTTCTAGCGGCTGGGCGGGCCTTGCAGGCGATAGGCGGGTGCGCTGGCATGGCGCTTGCCCGCGCTGCCATTCGTGATGTGCATGACCGCGCGGGCTCCGCATCCATGATTGGCTATGTAACCTCAGCCATGGTCATAGCTCCTATGTTGGCGTCGCCCGTTGGTGGATGGCTGTTTGAGCACCACGGCCTTTTTGCCGTTCTGGCAATCCCATTGGTCGCGGGCATTGCGACCTTCTCGCTCTGCCTAGTCGGGCTACATGAAACGCTTGTCACGCGGGGGACGAATCCAGTTCGCATCGGCGGTATCATTGTTGCGAATTTCCGCATTTTATCGAATGCCAAATACAGGGCTTATGCGCTGCCGGCAGCTTTCAGCGCGACTGCATATTATATCTTCGTCGCTTGCTCGCCCTATGTCTCCGAAACGCTCATGCATGTCAGCCCTACCGAGTATGGGCTTTGGTTCCTCTCACTCTCCATCGCTTACATGATTGGGAATTGGCTGACAGGTCGGTTCAGTCGCCGCATTGGCAGTGACCGCATGATCTGGACGGGATATTTCCTGGCGCTTTTCGGCCTTGCGATCATGGCCTGGCTTGCGGGGATAGCTGCACTCGGCCCTGCCGCGATGTTCCTGCTGATGGGATTTGTATCCGCCGGTAATGGCCTTTCAACGGCCAATTCCATAGCAGGCGCCATCAGCGCAGACCCGGCACAAGCGGGCGCAGCCTCTGGCATGACAGGGTTTCTGCAGATGATAATGGGTGCCATTGGCGGCATCCTGATCAGCTTCGCGCTAGAAGCGACCAAGCTCCCGTTTACCCTGACTTTGGGCATGCTGGCGTCTACGCTGATGGCAATCTATTTGTTTGCCGCCGCTAAAGCCTCTGGCCGCCTTTCAGGCCGCCCTTCGCATTCCCAATAAGGCACAGCCCCAAAGGTCTCAACTAAATAATCGACGAAGGCCCGGACTTTTGCAGACAGATGTCGCGCATGGGGATAAATCGCGTGAATAGCCGTTTCTTGGGCGACGAGGTCAGCCTCATGGCCCGGCAGCAATCGCTCAAGCCGTCCGTTGAATACGTCATTACCACAAGTCCATGTGGGCAGTAACGCAATGCCAAGCCCACCAAGTGCCGCCGAGTGCAAGGCTTCCGCGTTGTTCGCAGTCAATGGCCCAGTCACGCGTACTTTAGAGAGCGCACCATCCTCAGCACGGATATGCCATTCTGCCAGGCTGACGTTCAATTTGTAGACAAGGCACTTGTGATTAGCCAAATCCTCTGGCGACTTCGGTGCCCCATTGGTCGCTAGATATTCTGGCGAAGCCACGAGCACCCGGCGATTAGGGGCGAGCCGTCGCGCAATCAAGCTTGAATCGCTCAATCCACCAACGCGAATAACAACGTCTGCCCCCGATTCAATCACATCAACAAAGTGATCTGTCAGCGTCAGATCAATCGAGACATCCGGGAACTTGTGGCAAAAATCTGCGACGTGCGGCGCAATGTGTCGGCGGCCAAAAACGACTGGCGCATTCAATTTCAACAGCCCGCGCGGGGTTGCCTCCAATTGGGCGACGGCAGCATTTGTTTCTGACACTTCGCTTAGAATTCGACGCACCCGCTCGTAATAAACCTCACCAGCGTGTGTCAAACTGAGACTTCTGGTAGAGCGGTTTAATAGCCGTGCGTTCAACGCATCTTCTAGCCCGTTGACCTGTCGCGAGACCGATGAGGCCGCTAAGCCCAGGCGCCGGCCTGCCTCAGAAAACGACCTGGCATCAACGACCTCCGCGAACAAACGCATCCCCGTTAGCATATCCATAGTCATCCCCCCGCTAATTGGCTTAGACATGAAAATAGGCTTTATACGCAAACAAGCAATGTTACAGATCACACAAAAGTTCTAGATAAACTCTACTAAAACATGGGCTAACGGCTCAAACGCCGCTGATATACCCCCTGGGCGTATACAGAACCTCGTGTCCGCCAAGCTTAGTCCGCCGTGTCCTGGATGATCCAACAATGATAGTTGTCAACATATCGCAAGCGTCCGGGGTCAGCGCTTCCAGCGTTGAATACACAATGGATTCTTCCGGTCGGCCAAGATTGCGCGCATAGGCGATTGGGGTATTGGCCGGGCGATGGGCAAGCAGAATATCCCGCGCTTTGATTAGCCCTTCCCGGCGTCTTTTAGAGACCGGATTGTAAAACGCGATCACGAAGTCACCGATAGCAGCACCTTTCAAGCGTTGCTCGATTGTGGCCCAGGGCGTGAGCAGATCCGAAAGTGAAATCGCGCAGAAATCATGACCAAGTGGCGCGCCTGTCCGAGCCGCCGCCATTTGCATTGCGCTGACACCTGGAATGATGTCGAGATTGATGCGGTTCCATTCTGCGTCATTCTCCGCGTCCATCTCCTCAAGCGCCAACGTCGCCAGCGCATAGACGCCGGGATCGCCAGACGCTAGCAGCGCCACACGCCGGCCTGTCGCTGCCAGCGCAAGCGCATGACGGGCCCGGTCTCGCTCAGCGCCTAGGGGGAATGGATGCAATTTCGTCTTAGAAGAAATGGCATCTGCGGCAAGGTCCAGATAGAGCCCATAACCGACGATATCTTCTGCTTGGCCGATCGCGTCGGTCGCTGCCGGAACCCTGAAGGCTGGGTCGCCAGGACCCAAACCAACAATCTTCAACTCACCTTGAGGCCTGCCTACTGTTTCGGCTGCAATCGGCAGGACTCCCCGGGCGATGGCAGTGGTGACTTGCGCGCCCTTCACTTTTGGAACGATGAGCGTCGCACCAGGACCCGCTGCAGCCAGTGCCGCCGCTTCCGCAACGCCTGGAACGCCAACTTCTTGCAGCACCACGGTAGATGGATTGCGCAATCTTGGGGCAAGTTGGCGGAGTTCACCGGAACCAAAGAACCTAACCGGCACGCCAAATTCAGCGCCAACTGCATAGACAGCACGCTCATCCGCTTTCACGTCAATTGACGCAATGACGGCAACAGAGGCTGGATGCAGATCTGCCTTCAACAGCACTGCGCGTACATGCTCTATAAGCGCATCCGGTGGTGTATCCCGCTCGCACCCGACACCAATCGCGATCGTTGGCGGGATTAGCCGTGGCGTAGCGCCAGCCGCCTTTGCCGCATCGCTCACTGAGATCAAAGGCCCGGCATCTGCCTGGATCAACCAATTTGGCTGCGGGCCAGCGCCTGAAAAACGGACGCCGCCTGCCGTAATAGCCGCTTGCAAAACGGACTTCGCATCGCCATTAGCTTCAAACTGCCAGCCATCTGGCGGGTCATCCAATGCAGCCCCCAGGATAGAATCGCTGCCTGTAGTGATAGCCGCCTGCCCGGCGAGCGCTGCCGCCAGTGCGTTTGCCAGCTTGTTGCCGCCATGATGTCCGCCGAGAAGTGGAACAACGTGAGCGCCATCTAAAGATGCGGCGATGACGGGTGGTTCTTCGTGCTTATCTGCAAGCTCTGTAGCGAGAATGCGAATAACCGCTCCGCTTGCCATGAAGGCGACGATGGGCCTGCCGGCTTCAAACAGTGCGCGAAGGTGTGGCCCTGTCGCATCAAAGGGTACATCTGCGCCGCTGGTTCGACCTTCAAGCCCATGGATTTCGCCATACCCAAGCGCTGCCTGGGCCTTCTGTGCAGTCTCAAGCCCAGGCGAATTTAGCGCAATGAAGACAAGACCATCCATCAAAATACTGCCGTCCCACGTCGCCGCGTGAGGATAAGGGAGAAATACGGTGCCCGATCTTCCATCACGTCCTTTAGCGGGCGCACCCGCGCATCAGGCATAGTCGCCCGCTCGACAAGAACAGCCGTATCCAGCAGCCCGAGCCGTGAAAGCAGCGCCTTCAGTCGGGCGACATGCCTGCCGACCTTTAGGATAGCCGCCGCTTCTGTGGCGTTCAGCAAGCGTTCAAGCGCTTCGTCATCCAGAATACCTGGCAATACCGCCAGCGGTTCATCACGAAGCGCAAGCGGCCTGCCGGCCATCCCAGCGGTTGCTCCTAGCGACGAAACGCCGGGAATAATCTCTACCGGCCAGTCTGTAGAGAGCCGGTCGAACAGATACATAAACGACCCGTACAGGCATGGATCGCCCTGACAAAGGACCGCCACCGTTTTGCCCTTGGCCAGTTCCGCTGTAATTGCAGCCGCCCCGGCACCATAAGCCTCATCTGCCGGAAATGTGGCTGGGTCGAGCGGCATACGAACCGGAATTTCAAGCTGATGCGCTGAGAGATGCGCTTCGGCGATGCTGCGGGCGAAACTTGGGCCATCCGGTGGCGCCGGATACGCCACGACATCTGCAGCCGCGATCACACGGGCTGCCTTCAACGTAATCAACTCCGGGTCACCTGGCCCCAAGCCGACGCCATATACTTTGCCGCCCATTAAAGACCATCCTTCGCCGCATGCCATTGCGTAACCGTCATAGAGGGTCGCCACCCATGAAACTGTCCCACCGGCACCGCTTGTTCAACGCTGATGCGTTCCAACGCGCCGCCATAGGTTCTATGCGCTGCATTTAGCACTTGCTCGCCCTCGAGTGTGACGGCATTGGCGACGATGCGGCCACGAGGTTTCAATGCGGTCCATGCAGCGGCCAGTAATCCATCTTCTGACAGACCACCGCCAACGAATACTGCATCCGGCGCATCCAGTCCCTCCAAACAAGCCGGGGCCTTATCCGTCAAAAGCTGCAATTCAGGAACACCAAGCGCGCGTGCGTTTTCTTCAATCCGTAGAGCCCGCGCTGCAATAGGTTCAATCGCGACCGCTTGCGCCTCTTCAACCGCCCGTAGCCATTCGATGGCGATTGCGCCAGATCCAGCGCCGATATCCCAGAGCAAGTCACCAGGAAACGGCGCTAACTTTGCGAGCGTCGACGCTCGAACAACGCGCTTAGTAAGCTTCCCGTCATGCAGAAATGCGTCGTCCGGCAATCCTGGCGTTCGCGGTAGCGGTCTCGCATCTGGGCCTGCGATGCAGGTGATGGCTAATGTATTCAGCGCGCCCACATCTTGTTCCGTCCAGCCCGCGGCGGTATCGGCGACCCGGCGTTCCGTCTCTCCGCCCATGTCCGTTAGCTCAGTAATGTGGCTTTCGCCCCAGCCGGACGCCGCTAGCATCCGAGCGACCTTCGCTGGCGTTTCACCATCATGAGAGAGTGCCAGTATCCGCGCGCCTGGGAACAGGCAACGACTGAGACGCTCCAAAGGCCGACCATGCAACGTGATGCATTCCGCACCTTGTCGCGGCCACCCCATACGGGCCGCCGCCAAGGTGAATGCGCCGAGTGCTGGAGCAATCAGCACTTCACTCGCCGGGAAATGTCGGAGCAGCGTTACCCCAATGCCGTAATCCAGCGGATCACCAGTTGCGATCACAACGACATTCTGGCCTCTGGCCGCTTCGATGAGCGAAACCGTTTCGGAAAGCGGACTTTTCCATTGGAGGCGTTCAGCTGCACTCTCTGGCACCATATCCAGATGCCTAGCACCACCGACAATAAGGTCCGCGTCAGTGATGGCTGCTCGCGCAGCAGGGGATAAACCCGTCCAGCCAGAGAGATCCAAACCAATGATAGAGAGCCACGGCTTGCCGCTCATGCTGGCATTCCGCTAAGGGCGCCATTTAACGCTGCACTCGCCATAGCGCTGCCACCGCGACGACCGTGGAGTGTCACGAAAGGTGGCGGGTTTTGGAACGCTGCAAGCGCCTGCTTTGATTCTATGGCTCCTACAAACCCAACAGGAAATGCAAATATTGCAGCGGGGTACGTCTTTGTCTCATGCATCCGCTCTAACAAACGAAATAAAGCCGTGGGGGCATTTCCGATTAAGACTACAGCACCGGCGAAATCTGCATCAGGCCAAAGATCAACACCTGCCATGGAGCGCGTAATCGCCTGTTCCTTTGCCAATGCAGCCGTTTCAGACGCGCCGATAAAAGTCTCCACCTTCGCCCCTTCCGGCAGCAAGTTGCGGATAACGCCAGCCGCGACCATCGCGACATCAGTGAACACGGTCCCACCAGCCTGAAGAGCCGCGCACGCAGCGGCTGCGGGCGTTCCGTGCCAGTCCAATTCGGCTGCGATATCTGTCATACCGCACGCATGCGCAACACGGATTGCGATTGGGCGGATGTCATCTGGCAGGCTGGCTAAATCAAGCTCAGACTGAACGGTCTTGAACGACTGCCCATAGATCGAGCCTGGATCCGTCAGATAATCATATGGCGGAGCGTTAGGCGTCGTCATCATGGCTGTGTTTGTGATGATGGCCGTGGTCATGGCTATGGCCGTGACTATGGCCATGCCCGTGGCCATGATCATGCCCATCAACGCCCGCGCCGCGCACATGGTGATGATGCCCAACCTGCGGTGTGCCGACCTCATCTTCATAGCCGATAATCTGCTCGCGATACTTGCAGAGCATGCAATTCATTGCGTTGTCGCCAGTTAGCGTTTCAGCAACCCGATCTGCGAACGCATCCAGCACCTTGGGGTGATCAGCAAGGTAAGGCGCGTCGATATAATCGATCTCTGGATTGGCCGCGCGCACTTTGGCGGTCTCATCCCGAATGCGCTTAATCAAAATGCCAGTGAATAGGAAGTAAGGGAAAACAATGACGCGCTTGAAACCAAGCTTGGTTGCGCGCTCCAGCCCTGGTGCGACGCGTGGATGTGCGACGCCGCTGTAACACACCTCCGCCCAGCCAAAGCCCATGCCTTCCCAAAGCATCCGTGCCACTTTGGAGACATTGGAATTGGCGTCCGCATCATTCGTGCCGCGGCCAACGACCATCAGCAATGTATCTTCGCGTGCGACATCGCTTGGGTTGGCGGCTAGCGCCTCCTCGATCCGCTCTTTACAGGCGGCAAGCAATTTTGGGTCAATCGCCAGATCACGGCCCATGCGCACATCAATATTAGGATGCGCCCGGCTAAACTCATTGATCTCTGATGGCACGTCATTCTTAACGTGACCTGCAGCGAACAGCATGCCGGGGATGGCAATGATTCGTTCCATTCCCCGTTCTGCCAAGGCATCCAAGCCTTCACGAATTACGGGTGTTGCGAACTCCAAGAAGCCGCTATCAACATCGTAGTCCGGCAGCCGTGTTGTCAGCCCAGCCTTTAGGCTGCTGAACTCACGGATCGCGTCCGGGTCGCGGCTGCCATGGCCGCAAATCATCACGCCTGTGCGCATAAGATATTTTCCATTCGGAATACGGATCGGGACTCACTAGATTGCATCCATGTTAGAGACCGCCTTCGCCATCACCGTCAAGCCATTCTGGATATTAGCCCTCGCGTTAGTGATTGACGCGGCCATTGGGGACCCACCGTGGTTATGGTGCCGTATCCCGCACCCCGCCGCCATTATTGGCAGTGCTATCGGCTGGGCAGAGCGACGCTTGAACCGGGCCACGCGGCCAGAGGGCGACCGGAAACTGCGCGGGTTAGTCACGACGCTTGCCTTCCTGGCATTGGCCGCGCTGATCGGCTGGATGCTAGAGGGCCTTCTAACCGGCAGTGGATTCGCACTGGTGCTAGAGGCTCTCGTGGTCGCTGTCCTGATTGCTCAACGCAGCTTGTTTGATCATGTGCGCGCCGTAGCCTCTGCATTGGATATATCGGTTGAAGCGGGGCGGATCGCCGTTGCGCATATCGTTGGGCGTGATCCTGACGCCTTGGATGAGCACGGCGTCTGTCTCTTATACACATCTGACGCTGCC
>CAJXVF010000081.1 GCA_913060845.1 uncultured Alphaproteobacteria bacterium
CCCGCCGGTCCGCATGGGCTTCAAGCCAGCCCATATCGCCTTGCATGCCGGCATCGAGGAACGCCGCAAGCCCATCCTTCGCCGCTTGGGTCGAAGTAGCAGGCGCAAAGCCGACCGCATCGAAACCGAGAGCGAGAGCCTTATCGCGAATTACGGCCTTCAGCGCTTCTGGTGTGAGCGCCGCCGCCAGAGCCTCAGCCAAGGCCCCGCATGAAGCTTGTTCGGGACTTGGCGGCCTGCATCAGGAAGTTTAGGTCATTGCCTGCCAGTACCATTTTGGCACCCATGCCAATGTATTTTGACGCGAGATCTTTGTCGTAAACGCCGCCCATGCCAAGGAATTTTCCGTTATTGGCGCAGGCCGACGCAACAGTCTCATAGGCTTTGCGCACGTCTTCGTGGCCATACTGGCCAGCGATGCCCATTTCGGCGCAAAGGTCATTGGTGCCGATCAACAGCACGTCTAGGCCTGCAACGGCGGCCATGGCATCCGCATTAGCGACGCCGGTTGGGCTTTCAATCATGCAAACAACCAGGATGTTCTCATTCGTCTTGGCAGCCCGCTCTGCCATTGGCAGTTCAGCATAGTCCAGTTGTGGTGCGGGGCCGCCGATGGAGCGTTTGCCCATGGGCGGATGCAGGCACTGAGCGGCAATGCGTTCAGCTTCCTCTACCGTGTCGACATGGGGTGCCACGATGCCTTGGGCACCTGAATCTAACGGTCGGCTCATCAGGTACGAGGCATGGTGAGACGAGCGCACCATTGGCGTGATGCCAGCATCCAGGCCTGCGGAGCACATCTGTGCTGCTGTATCGATGCCCATGGAATTATGTTCAAGATCGATAAATAGCCAGTCGAACCCACAGACCTGCATGATCTTCGCCGTGTCCACCGTCCGTGCCTGGCGGAGGCCGACGCCAAGCGCCAATTCACCGGCTTTGAGTTTCTCTTTGGTTACATTCGCTGGCATCACGGTCATCCTATGTCTGTGTTGTTAGCAAGCATGCCCGAAGCGCTAGCGGGCGTCCAATCGCTGGAAGAGCAGCAGTGTCGTAAGATCGCCATAGTCGATCCTGGCCCTGGCGCTCGCTGCAACGCTTGGCTTCGCCCGCCATGCGACCCCAAGGCCAGCGGCCTCCAGCATTGGCAGATCGTTGGCACCGTCTCCGACTGTAACAGCATCATCTAGGCTGATCGCAAGCTCAGTCGAAAGTGCGCGCAGTGTCGCGAGCTTGGCATGCTTATCAAGAATTGGGTCCATCACGCGGCCCGTAAGTTTTCCGTCAAGAATTTCAATGTCATTCGCCTGATCTCCATTGAAATCAAGGCGTTCTGCAATGCGGCTCGTAAAGTACCTGAATCCTCCAGACACCAACCTGCACTCCGCACCCGCCTTCCGCATGCCAGCGACCATTGCCGCCGCACCGGGTGAGAGCTCCGTCCCTGCGTAGGTGCGCTCTAGCACGCCCGCGTCCATGCCACCTAAAAGAGCCATGCGCTCTCGAAGGGCGGATTCGAAGTCCAGTTCGCCATTCATTGCGCGGGCGGTGATTGCGGATATCTGATCCTTCAGCCCGGCTTCGCCCGCCATTTCGTCCAATGTTTCTGTGGTGACGATGGTCGAGTCCATGTCGGCGATCAGCAGGCGCTTGACCCGGTTTGCAGATGGCTGCAACGCGAAATCTACCGTAACTGGCCCAAGCACCGCTCGGACTGCCGACGCCAAGCGCTCATCCCGAAAATCAGCCTCCGCCGCTATATCCGCTGCCCGGCCTTCCGCGAATATATCTGGCGTGCTGATTGCCTCTGCACCGCCCGCTGCGAGAGCGGCCTGCCCCATGTCAAGAAATTGGGGGTCGAGCCGTTCGCCCAGCGGCGCTACAAGAGTAAGTATGGCGTTCACTTTAGATCCCTCCGGTGCGGCTTCAGCCAAACCTGTCCTCATCATCGCTGGCCCCACCGCCAGCGGAAAATCCGCTGCTGCATTAAATGCAGCGCGGCTGACCAATGGCGTGGTGATAAACGCCGATAGCATGCAGGTCTATAAGGGCTTGCCTATAATTACGGCCCGCCCCTCGCCCGAGGATGAGGCAGCCACTCCGCACCAGCTATATGGTTGGCTTGAGCCCGATGAGGTGTGTTCTGCCCAGCGGTGGCAGGACGCAGCGCTGGCGGAGATCAAGCAGGCTCACTTAACCGGCCACCTGCCCATCATCTGCGGCGGCACTGGGTTTTATATTGAGACCCTGACGGACGGCCTACCCCCTGCGCCAGATATTCCGCCAGATATACGAGACGCCGCCCGGGCCGAAGTCGCAGCAGATATGGCGGCGGCTCATGCTTTACTACAGGCGGCTGACCCGGCAACATCAGCCCGGATTGAACCCCGGGATGCCCAGCGCCTCGCCCGCGCGATTGAAGTATGGCGCACGACCGGATTGATCCCATCGGAAGTGCTGAATAAGCCGCGCATAGCGCCCACGGGCTTGGTATTCCATCGCCTGATCCTAATGCCAGAACGGCAGACGCTGTATGAACGGATCAACCGCCGCGCAGCACAGATGGCCGATATGGGCGCGCTTGAAGAAGCTGCTGCATTTCTTGAGCGAGGGCTGGATGAAGCCTTGCCTGCCATGAAAGCAGTTGGGCTTAGAGAGTTTGGCGCTGCGTCGCGCAATGAAATTTCAATAATTGGCGCCATTGAAGCAACCGCCCAAGCGTCTCGTCGCTACGCAAAAAGGCAATTTACATGGCTGCGTGGGAGAAGCGCGGCGTCTGAAATTCTGGATGCGCAATATAATTCCAATTATTTGCCAAAAATAGAAGAATATCTCGACAAAATCGGGTTGACCGCCCCTTGATCTGCTTATAATCTGCGCAAATCTTGTGACATTGTCGTTTTAGCAACAAAATGTCGCAATCCAAATTTTACTATGACGAGCAATCCCATGTCGAATAATGAAATGACTGGCGCCGCGATCATCGTGCGCGCCTTGATCGATCAGGGCGTTGAGGCCGTGTTTGGCTATCCAGGCGGCGCCGTCCTGCCGATCTATGACGAAATATTTAAGCAGAACCACCTGAAGCACTTTCTTGGGCGTCAAGAAGGCGGTTGCTTGCATGCGGCTGAAGGGTACGCGCGTTCGACTGGCAAGGTTGGCGTGGCGCTCGTCACGTCCGGCCCTGGCGCAACGAACGCCGTCACTGGGCTTACGGACGCTCTGATGGACTCGATCCCCATCGTCTGCCTCACCGGCCAAGTGCCGACGCACCTGATCGGCAACGATGCCTTCCAGGAAGCGGACACCACGGGCATCACCCGGCCCTGCACCAAGCATAACTATCTGGTGAAAGACATCGCAGACCTGCCGCGGGTTATGCATGAGGCCTTTCATGTGGCGTCATCTGGCCGCCCTGGCCCGGTCGTGATTGATCTGCCGAAGGACATTCAGTTCGCAGATGGCATCTATCAAGGCCCCGAAGAGTTCGATCACCGCTCCTACCAGCCCAAGACCGATCCCAGCACCGAAAAGCTGGATGAAGCGCTTCGCCTAATGGCGAATGCCAAGCGCCCGCTGTTCTATGTGGGTGGCGGCGTTATCAATGCTGGCGGCGAAGCCTCTGAAGACCTAGTGAAACTCGTGCGCGCTACTGGGTTCCCAATCACACAGACGCTGATGGGCCTCGGCGCATTCCCAACGGACGATAAGCAATCTCTCGGCATGGTCGGTATGCATGGTCTCTATGAGAGCAACATGGCGATGCATGATTGCGATCTAATGATCGGCATCGGCGTGCGCTTTGATGATCGCGTGACCGGCCGTCTCGATGCATTCTCGCCTGGATCTATCAAGATCCAGATCGATATCGATCCTTCATCCGTCAATAAGAACGTCCGCGTTGACCTGCCGATCATCGGCGATGCTGGCAAGGCGCTGGACTATATGCTGAAGAATTGGCGCAGTAAAAAGATGAAGGCGGATGCGTCTGCCCTCGATCTCTGGTGGAAGGTGGTCAATAAGTGGCGCGAAAAGCGCTGCCTCAGCTACGCCCCAGACAAGAACATCATCAAGCCGCAGCAGGCGCTGGAACATCTGCAGGCCGCGATGGAAAAGGACGCTCGCGAATATTACGTGACGACCGAAGTTGGCCAACACCAGATGTGGGCGGCGCAATATCTGCAATTCCGCCAGCCGCATCGCTGGATGACCTCCGGCGGCCTTGGCACCATGGGCTATGGCCTACCCGCTGCTATAGGCGTGCAAGTGGCGCATCCAGACGCGCTCGTTGTCGATGTCTCCGGCGAGGCATCCTTCATGATGAACATGCAGGAAATGTCGACCATCGCGCAGTACAAGTTGCCGATTAAGCTGTTTATCCTGAACAATCAGTGGATGGGGATGGTTCGCCAATGGCAGGAATTGCTGCATGGCGGGCGATATTCTGAAAGCTATACGGATAGCCTGCCAGACTTCGTAAAGTTAGCGGATGCCTTCGGTTGGACCGGCATGATCGCTAATGACCCAAGTGAATTGGATGATGTCATTGACCGCATGCTCAATACTGATGGCCCCGTCATTGCTGATATCCGTGTCGATCAAAAAGAAAACTGCTATCCGATGATCCCATCGGGCGCTGCCCATAATGAAATGCTGATGGGCCCAGGCGCGGTGCAAGATGCAGATGTGAGCGCAGCCGGAAAGGCGCTAGTATAAGATTATGGCTTCCGTATACGAAGAACAGACTCACATTGAGCAGATCGCCCGGCACACAATCGCCATTCTGGTTAGCAATGAACCGGGTGTCCTAGCGCGCGTCATCGGCCTGTATTCCGGTCGTGGCTACAATATCGACAGCCTGACAGTTGCTGAAACTGACCACATCGCCGGCCTTTCGCGCATCACCATTGTGACGACAGGCACGCCGATGATCATTGAGCAGATCAAAGCGCAGCTTGGCCGCCTCGTTCCAGTCCACAAGGTCTCAGACCTTACAGAAGAAGGCCCGCATGTTGAGCGCGAACTGGCGCTAATCAAGGTCGTGGGAACCGGCGAACATCGGGTGGAGGCGCTGCGGATTGCAGGCATCTTCCGCGCCCGCGCTGTGGACAGCACGATCGATAGCTTTGTCTTCGAACTCACCGGATCGTCAGAGAAAGTCGACGCCTTCATAAACTTGATGAAGCCGCTCAGCCTTGCTGATGTTGCACGAACAGGCGTCGTCGCCATTGCGCGCGGCACAGAGGCGCTTTAAAAACCGTTCATCCTTCGTTTGGCTAGAGCGCTCAGCCCTAGCCGTTTATCCATCCAAAACCTGTAAAGTCTAAGAGGAGACCCGCCAAATGCGCGTCTATTATGATCGTGATGCCGACGTAAACCTGATCAAGTCCAAAAAGGTCGTGATCGTTGGCTATGGCAGCCAGGGCCATGCCCATGCCAACAACCTGCGTGACAGCGGCGTCAAAGAAGTTGTCGTTGCATTGCGCCCGGGTTCCGGCAGCGCGAAGAAGGCCGAAGATGCGGGCTTCAAAGTTATGCCCCCCGCTGAAGCCGCCCAATGGGCTGACGTCATCATGATGCTGACGCCAGACGAAGGCCACGCTGCACTTTGGGAAGACGATCTGCGCGACAACATGCGTGCGGGCGCTGCCCTCGCCGTCGCTCACGGTCTCTCCTTGCACTTCAATCTTGTTGAGCCCCGCTCTGACATCGACGTGTTCATGGTCGCACCAAAAGGCCCCGGCCATTTGGTGCGCACCGAATATGTGCGTGGCGCTGGCGTTCCAAGCCTTCTGGCAATTGGCCAGGATGCAACGGGCAACTGCCACGACATCGGCCTCTCCTACTCCTGTGCCAATGGCGGCGGTCGCGCCGGCATCATCGAAACCACGCTTAAGGAAGAGTGCGAAACTGATCTCTTCGGTGAGCAGGTCGTTCTCTGCGGTGGTCTCACAGCATTGATCCAGGCCGGATTCGAAACGCTGACCGAAGCCGGTTACGCACCTGAAATGGCCTATTTCGAATGTGTGCATGAAGTGAAGCTGATCGTTGACCTTATCTATGAAAACGGTCTTGCTGGCATGCGCTACTCCGTTTCCAATACGGCAGAATACGGCGATTACACCCGTGGTCCACGCGTCATCGATGCAGACACCAAAGCGCGGATGAAGCAGATTCTGACCGAAATTCAGACCGGTGAATTCGCCCGTGAATTCGTTACCGAAAACCAGGCTGGTCAGCCGAGCTTCAAAGCCAAACGCCGCATTGGCGCTGGTCATGAGCTCGAAGTCGTTGGCGAACGCCTGCGCGGCATGATGCCTTGGATTTCTGAGAACGCGATCATCGACAAAGCTAAGAACTAATTTCTACTGCTACAGACTAAACGGCAAAACGCCGGCTCTGGGAAATCCCGGAGCCGGCGTTTTACGTTGGATCAGAGCGCCACATGATCTTCGATGGCGGCATAGAACTCGCGGTAGTTCCGCTACATATGCAGGGCGCGACCATCCACTGCGAGTGCAGCTTCTTTAACGGCCTCATTCAGCGTCGGATGAGCGTGGCAGGTACGGGCGATATCTTCTGAAGACGCGCCAAACTCCATGCCGAGTGCTATTTCAGCGATCAAGGTGCCAGCATCTGGCCCAATGATATGCGCGCCCAGAACTTGGTCCGTTTCCGCCTCCGCCAAAATCTTCACGAATCCCTCGCCGCCACCGCTGGCGCGAGCCCTGCTGTTAGCCTGGAACGGGAACTTGCCGACCTTATAGGCGATCCCCTGCTCTTTCAGCTGCTCTTCCGTGCGGCCGACAGAGGCGACCTCTGGCCATGTGTAAACGACGCTTGGAATGCAGTCGTAGTCGATGTGACCAGCCTGGCCTGCCATGATCTCGACAGCGACAGACCCTTCATCCTCAGCCTTGTGTGCCAGCATGGGGCCGTCCACAACGTCACCGATGGCCCATATACCCGCAACATTCGTGCGGTAATGGCTATCAATCTTGACCTTGCCGCGATCCATCTCAACGCCAGCCTCTTCCAGCCCAAGGCCTTCTGTGTAGGGCCGGCGACCAATGGCAACGAGTGCAACATCAGCTTTGATGTCTTCAGCGTCACCACCCTTGGCAGGCTCAACGGTCAGCGTGACACCGCCGCGTGTTGTCTTGGCGGCTGTGACTTTGGTTGAGAGGCGGAACGTGAACCCGGCCTTCTTCAGCGAGCGTTGCATGTGCTTGCCAAGCTCAAGGTCCATTGTTGGCAGAATGCGATCAAGGAATTCAACAACCTCAACCTCAGCGCCCAGCCTGCGCCATACAACGCCAAGCTCTAGCCCGATCACACCGCCGCCGATGATAACCATCTTCTTCGGCACTTTCGGTAGGTCCAGCGCGCCAGTGGAGGAGACGATCTTCTTCTCGTCGATCTCAATGCCTGGCAGCGGCGTCGTTTCAGACCCCGTCGCGATCAGGATATTCTTAGTCTTGAGCGTGGTTTCTTTGCCATCATCAGCCGTGGCGATGATAGTGCCTGCACCCTTGATGGAGCCCCGCCCAATCACATAGTCGACCTTGTTCTTCTTGAACAAAAACTCAATGCCGGAAGTGAGGCCATCAACGACCTCATCCTTAGATTTCAGCATCTGTTTTAGATCAAGCTCGAGGCCGGAGACCTTTACGCCAAGGTTAGCGAAGGCGTGGCCCGCTTCTTCATAAGCGTGGCTGGCGTGCAGCAAATGCTTGGAGGGAATGCACCCAACGTTCAAGCAAGTGCCGCCCAGGCTGCCGCGCATCTCTACACAGGCCGTCTTCATGCCAAGCTGGGCAGCCCGAATAGCGGCGACATAACCGCCGGGGCCGCCGCCGATGACGACGAGATCATAAGCGTCGCTCATGGGATCAGTCCCTTACATGTCCAGGAGAAGGCGGCGCGGATCTTCAAGGCTTTCCTTCATCCGCACCAAGCATGTCACGGCCTCAGAGCCATCAACAATGCGGTGATCATAGGAGAGCGCCAGATACATCATCGGGCGTGCCTCAATCGAACCATCAGGCATCACCATCGGGCGCATCTGCGTTTTATGCATGCCGAGGATGCCGGATTGCGGTGGGTTCAGAATTGGCGTCGACATCAGCGAGCCATAGACGCCGCCGTTTGAAAT
>CAJXVF010000082.1 GCA_913060845.1 uncultured Alphaproteobacteria bacterium
GAGAGGTCTCGTGGGCTCGGGATGTGTATAAGAGACAGATCCAGGACCGGGGCGTGCTTCACATTGAAGGGCCTGCCGGCTTTAGTAACCTGAGAGCAGGACGGTTTGTTGGGGATATAAACGGCGATGGGGCCGCAGACCTATCCGTGAGTGCCAGTTATGGCTCCGACTTAGATACGTTCATCGTGTTTGGCGGCGCGACGCTGGAAGACGGGACCGACATCGCCAATGAATCCGAGCCAACAGCTATCAATCTATTCGCGGGCTCCGCGTTCGCGCCGCTTACGCAGCCGATTACCGAGATTGATGGCGAAGCTGTTCAAAATGGCAGCACGGTAACCACAGCAAACGGCTCAACCATCCTGGTTGTTGATGCTCTGAATGGCGATATTGAATTCACTTCCGGTGCCAGTTTCACCGACCTAGGCGTAGGTGCAACGGACACAGATGATTTCACCTTCTCCACTGATGAATTGCAGGACGCGACCTTTACCGTTGAAATTCAAGGCGTTGATGGCGACGATGTGATGACGGGAACAGACGCCAATGACGTGCTTAGTGGCGGCCTCGGCAATGACCAGATCACAGATGACCGCGGCGCTGATCGGTTAAATGGCGATAGCGGCGATGATGATCTAACCAGTGGTCGCAATAACGACATCTTAGATGGCGGCACCGGTGTGGATGTAATGCGCGGCGGTACCGGCAATGATCGGTATTTTGTGGACGATGCCGCCGATCAAGTCATTGAGCTCGCTGGCGAAGGTACAGATTTGGTGGAGGCGTCTGGCGCATTTACCTTCGTGCTGCCGACCAACGTTGAAAACCTAAACCTGATTGGCGATACGGACGGCACCGGTAATTGTGCTGACAATCGTATCAATGGCGGGACTGGTGCGAACACAATTCGAGGCGGCGGCGGGCGCGACATCATCGGCGGCGAGGACGGCAACGATATCCTGTTGGGCCAAGTCGGCGATGATGTACTGCGCGGCGGTGCTGGCCTCGATAACCTACAAGGTGCAGAAGGCAACGACGTGCTGTTAGGCGGCGACGATGCCGACACGCTATTTGGTAATGATGATGATCAATTGCTCGGTGAGGCTGGCGACGACACCTTGAACGGCGGCACCGGTAATGATCGCCTCACCGGTGGGCTTGGCGCAGATCAACTGCTCGGCGGCACTGGCGACGACATCTACGTTATCGAAGATGCATTCGATATGGTTACGGAGAATGTCGGCGAAGGCATAGATACCATCCGCGCCGGGACGAACATTGGTGCGCTCGCAGACAATGTCGAAAACATCATCGCAATCGGCGACGGCGGTCGCTTACTTACAGGGAACGACCTCGCCAATACTATCTTTGGCGGTGACGATGACGACTTCATTAATGGCGCTGGCGGTAGTGACGTATTGCGCGGTGGCACAGGCGACGATGTTTATGTGTTTGAGCTCGGCGATCAAATCATCGAACGTACCGGCGAGGGCACGGACACCACGCTTTTCGATTCTGATACAGCCAATGCTGGCGATACGGTGTTCAATTCCAGTAATGTCGAAGAATTACTGATCGGCGGCAGCGTGGACGTGAATGCCATCGGAACACAGGGTGACGAGCGGATTGCAGGATCAACTGGCGATAACATCATCAGAGGCGGAGCTGGCGACGATGTTCTGCAAGGAGGCGATGGCAATGACCTGCTGATAGGCAATGCTGGCCTGGACACGCTGGATGGCGGCACAGGCGATGATCGTATTAAGGCAGGCCGCGACGGCGACACCATTATCTACCGCCCCGGCGACGGTCGTGATCGTGTCTTTGATTTTGGCGGTGATGATAAGTTAGACCTCACTGCGTTCGATTTTGATTTCCTAACCGAGATAGTCCCCTTCATCCGCGAAACAGGCGCTGGCGAAGTATTCTTCAACTTTGGCGGGGGTGACGTCCTGAAACTCGTTGGCTTCCCTCTAATCTTCTTGGATGACAACGATTTCATTCTATAGAGCGAAGCTGGCTCCTAGAGCGCTTCTTCAGTTTCAGGCTAGGAGAGAGCAACGAAATCGCTGCAGGTTTCTAACGTTCGCCACACGCGAGCCGCGTTGCTACACTTCTCGCTCGAATCGACCTGCACGCGGAGCTCTTGCCTATGCCCGGCCCATTCACTGGCCTTAAAGTCGTTGATCTCACAACCGTATTTGTCGGCCCCTATTCCACACAATTGCTCGCGGATTTAGGCGCTGAAGTCATCAAAGTCGAAGCGCCCGATGGCGACCTGACGCGGATGACCGGGCCCGCACGGAATGCTGGGATGACCGGCACCTTCATGCAGCTCAACCGCAACAAACGCAGCATCGCCCTCGACCTCAAAACAGAGGCAGGCGCGGATGCAATGCGTGACCTGATTAAGGGTGCCGATGTTTTCGTTCATAACATGCGGCCAGAACCGCTGGAGCGCCTTGGCTTTGACTATGCCAGCGTGAAGCCCCTGAACCCCAGCCTTGTGTATTGCAATATCTGGGGCTTCGGCATGAAAGGCCCCTATGCGGGCCGGGCCGCGTTCGATGACATTATCCAGGGTGTATCTGGCCTGGTGGCACTCGAAGGCTTTGGCGGCAAAGAACAACGCTTTGTGCCTATGCTGATCGCCGACAAAGCAACGGGCGTATTCGCGGCACTCGCTATGTCTGCCGCGCTTTATCACAAGCTGGCGACGGGCGAAGGCCAGGAAATTGAAGCACCCATGTTTGAATGCATGACGTCCTTCGCCATGATCGAGCATCTGGCGGGCGAAGGCTTTGTGCCATCAATTGGCCCGCCAGGGTCTGAACGCCATGCGAAGCCGATGCGGTTCCCAGTCAAAACGTTGGACGGCTACATGTGCGTCCTCGCGACTAGCGACAAGCACTGGCGCGGCCTCACAAAAGCAGGCGGGCGTCCCGAACTGGCGACAGACGAGCGCTATGACACCCGCCCTAAACGCCTAGCGCTCCGCCAAGAGATCGTTGATTTGACGACCGAAATGGCAAAGACGCGGCCAACAGCAGAATGGGTGGCGGAACTGGCGGAGGCTGGCGTGCCCTGCATGCAAATCAATTCATTGGATGAAGTGGTCGCTGATCCGCACTTGAATGCCGTTGGGTTCTGGCAAGAACACGAACACGATAGCGAAGGCACAATTCGCCTGATGGCGCCGCCGTATTCGCTGAGCAAAACGCCACCGACCATCCGCAGCATGCCGCCTCGATTTGGCGAGCACACGGCAGAGGTTCTGGCGGAACTTGGCTATGACGAGGCGACTGTCAAAGCCATGCTAGAGGCAGGTGCCGCCGTCGCAGAAACGCGCGACGACGCCTGATCCCCAATCAGTACATGTGCTGGCCGCCATTGATCGACATGGTCGAGCCTGTGACAAACGTCGCTTCGTCCGCTGCGAAGAACATCACGCCGCGCGCAATTTCGTCTGCGTGGCGCAGGCGTCCGACCGGCACCTTTGCGACAATCTTTTCCAGCACGTTGGGGGGAACAGCCGCAACCATGTCTGTATCAACATAGCCCGGCGCAATCGCGTTCACGGTGATGTTGTAGCGCGCCCCCTCCTGGGCCAGCGCCTTTGTGAAACCATGGATGCCTGATTTGGCCGCAGCATAGTTCACCTGGCCGTACTGGCCCGCCTGCCCATTGATAGAGCCGATGTTTACGATGCGCCCGAATTCCCGTTCGCGCATCGAAGGAAACGTCGCGTGGGCCATGTTAAAGCAAGAGCCAAGATTGGTGTCGATCACCTCATCCCATTCCTTCCGGCTCATCCGCATCAATGTGCCGTCTCGGGTAATGCCGGCATTATTCACGAGGATATCGACAGGGCCTTTATCAGCCACGATTTGGTCGATCCCCGCCTGACAAGCGTCATAGTCAGCGACATCAAATTTATAAGTTTCAGGCCAGTTTCGGCTTCGAATTTCTTTGCCGCTTCATCATTGCCAGCATAATTCGATGCGACGTCATAACCGGCGTCGCGTAAAGCCTCACAGATCGCGCGGCCAATGCCGCGGGTGCCGCCGGTGACTACTGCTACTCTCGTCATGATTTCCTCCATGAATGCGCAGTGCAGGCCAGTCAAGCCGTCTACGCGGTTGATTGCTTGGCTGTATCTAAGACGCTACCATTTTATTGTGACCCATGCAGAGTGCCATGCGTCATATTGTGCATCGCAGCATTTGTTAGCAATCGCAGCATGACAGAGACCCTGACCGTCTATATCGACTACAAGAGCCCCTACGCTTATCTAGCGATGGAGCCGACACGCGCATTGGCAAGAGGCTTCAATCTTGACATCACTTGGTGCCCATACTCACTTCAAATTCAAGACTATTTAGGCGAAGTGGATACGCGCAACTCGCACCAATGGCGACGGGTTAAATATTCCTACATGGACGCGCGGCGCATGGCGAATGAGCGCGGATTGATCGTGCTTGGGCCGCAAAAACTGTTCGACAGCACGGTCTCGCACGTCGGCATGTTGTATGCCGAAGATGATGGCACCGAGGTTCAGGATAGATATCACAACATCGTATTCGAGCGCTTTTTCAAGCGTGACCTGAATATTGAAGACCCTGAAGCCATCGCCAAAGTGCTTCTTGAAGCTGGCGCAACGGTGAATAACTTCCAAGACATTCTGGAAAGCGAAGGGCGCGCCCGTCTGGACAGCGTGTTGAAAGACGCAGAAGATCGACTGGGCATATTTGGCGTGCCTACCTATGTTATCGGCAACGAGATTTTTTGGGGCGGGGACCGCATTCCCCAGGTCCGCCGCTACTTGGAACAACGCGCCTGACGGGGCGCCAACTGGAGGATCATTCCATGGACGGCATAGCAAATTCACCTTCGGCCCGGGATAAGGCATTCCTGGTTCATCCGATGACCAACCTGAAGACTCACCAGGATATTGGCCCGACCATTATCGAGTCCGGTAGCGGCGTGCGCGTCAAAGACGATGCGGGCAAAGAATATATCGAAGGCATGGCTGGCCTCTGGTGCACCTCGCTCGGCTACGGCAATGAGCGGTTGATTGCAGCTGCGACCAAGCAAATGCGCGCCCTGCCCTATGTCCAGCAGTTCCGCCACATGAGCCATGATCCAGGCATTGATCTGGCCGAAAAGCTGGTTGGTATGGCGCCGGAAGGCATCACGAAGGCATTTTTCGTGAACTCCGGTTCCGAAGCGAATGACACGATCGTCAAGTTCATCCGCTTCTACCACAACTCCATTGGACAACCGCAAAAGAAGAAAATCATTGCGCGAGACAAAGGCTATCACGGCACGACGCTCGTCGCTGCCAGCCTTTGTGGTCTGCCACACATGCATGCCGCGTTCGACCTGCCGATGGCCGGTATCTCGCACACCATGTGCCCACATTACTATCGCTACGGCCTTGAAGGAGAGAGCGAGGAAGAATTTGCCACGCGCTGCGCTGAGGATCTGGAAAAGATGATCCTGGCCGAAGGCCCTGAAACAGTCGCCGCATTCTTTGCAGAACCCGTGATGGGCGCTGGCGGCGTCATCACTCCGCCAAAGACCTATTTCGCCAAGATCCAAGCCGTCTTGAAAAAGTATGACGTGCTGTTCGTTGCGGATGAAGTGATCTGTGGCTTTGGGCGCACTGGCAACATGTTCGGGAGCGATACATATGACCTGAAGCCTGACTTCATGACCGTCGCGAAGGCGCTTTCGTCAGCATATCTGCCAATTGCAGGCGTGCTAATGCGGGAAGAAATCTTCAACGCTATGGCCGATCATGCTGGTGAGCTTGGCATTCTTGGCCACGGCTATACCTATTCCGGCCATCCTGTCGCTAGCGCGGTTGCGCTTGAAACACTGACGATCTACGAAGAGCTCGACATTGTTGCGCGCGTTCAGGAAACATCAAAAACGTTCATGCGTGAGCTACAAGCATTCGACGACCACCCACTGGTCGGCGAAACCCGCGGCGTTGGTCTTGTCGGCGCTATTGAGCTTGTCGTCGATAAAAAAACCCGCGCTCCAGTAGATGCCAAAGGCCCTGCTCCGGACTATCTGTATGGCCGGATCATGCAGTCTGGTTTGATCACGCGCCCTATCGGCAATTCCATCGCTTTCTGCCCGCCGCTCATTATTTCCCCTGCTGATGTCGAGGAAATGTTCAGCCGGTTCCGTACAGCGCTTGATGAAACGCTGGACCACGGTACCCGTGAAGGTATGTTCAAGGCGGCATAAACACTTAGGCTGATCCTTAACGGTATATGCACCCGATCTGTAGACACTAACGGCGTACTACACCTTCGTAGCTTCTAATCATGGCGATACTGCATAGGTTAGAAGCTGTGATCGGGATGGGCGCAATGATCAGAGTCTATTGAAAATTCCTACCGGCTGTAGCTACTTGCGCCATGCTCTTCAGCATGAGTGCTGTGGCTCAGAAAGGTATTTATATCGGGTCAGGCGGTGCCAATTTGATTGGCGGCGGACCATCCAACCCTATTGGTGCCAAGTTAGATCTCCATCAACGCTCTACAGTCGGCGCTTTTGGGTCGCTTGGATATCGTTGGTCGGACGGTTTCAGCGCTGAACTTGAAGGCGGCATGCGCGCCCGGCAAACGGATGGTGCTGCTAGTTTCGCAACAGGCAGGCGTGCTGATGAATCCACAACCTCATTCATGATGAATGCCCGAATTGAGCCGGCAACCAAAGGCTCCGTCAAACCCTATGCAGGCGTCGTTGCAGGCGTTGCGATCAACCAGCGGAATGACCACAGCCTGCGTGAACGTTCAGGAGACGTGGCACCGGCCGGCCAAGCCATGGCTGGGTTCGCTATGGGTCTTTCAAGCCGCACGGCTATCTTCGCTGAATACCGCTATTTTAAGTCATTTGAACAGTCTGAGGCCGCATCAAATGGTGGCGGAAAAACGGGTAGCCATGCAGGCCTACTTGGGCTGCGTGTGCGCCTTGGCGGACCTATTCAGTAACCCGTCCACCGCCTTCGATATATCGCCGACCATCAACTTCTGAAATTCGGAGCGTCTGGCGGAAACTGCCGGATGCCGCCGAAAAGCTCTTGAATTGAACGTCTGGCAAAGACTTGGACCGCGCAAACGTTTCGCTGAGCGCCCTTCCCTGCATGCCTTCAGAGCTCAACCCATAGGCCGCCAGAACCGTTGGTGCGATATCAACAAGGCCTGCTGGCGCACTTAGCTCCACGCTCTGCTTAAACACCGATCCGCCAAATGCGAGCATCGTAGAAAGCTCTGCCGGATGCAGCCCGCCATGGACGCCACCGGTTTCATCATCCGGCATTGGGTCAGCACCGACATAGGAACGGCCGGGCAAGCCAAACCGGCTGACCTGATCATCAGCGCAAAGTATGAAGCATAGCGGCGGTGTGCGCGGGTGATTGTTCTGGACTAAATCCAGCGGCAACGCGCCAGGGGCCAAAGCTGTGTCGCGGGCGAATAGCATGCCGAGCCAATCCTGCTTAATCAGCCAATCGGCCATTGCCTGGATCAGCTTCGGATCATCGTCACGCACCCAGATATTGCCGCTGGAGCTTGCCAGCACAACATAATCTACGTCATCCCGGTAATGGTCTGCTGCACGAAACCCGGCAGCCTGCATCGCGCCAATAACGTCAATTCGACCTTTAACGGCCACCTGACCGTGATCTGACAACGCAATGATCTGTATGTCTGCCGCATCCGGTTGAGAATCTCGCCAGGCCAACACAGACCCAAAAATCTCATCCATTGCGCGCAGGGCTTCCAGACTTTCCGGAGACCCGACACCGCGATAATGAAAGCTGATGTCCGGTTCAGACAGCCACAGAAGCCCAACGTCTGGCTGATGCTGTGGCAGGAAATGTTCCAGGAATAGCCGCGCGCCATATTGGCAGCGCGCGATATTCGGAACAGCTGCTGGCGGCGGCGGGCCAAACTTGGCGACACAGCCGTCAAAGTCAGCTTCGGCGCTTGAAGCGGCATCGCCCATAATCGAATAGGCCACCAGGCCTTGCTCTCGCGCACGCGGGCTGTCTCTTATACACATCTCCGAGCCCACGAGACCTCTCTACATCTCGT
>CAJXVF010000083.1 GCA_913060845.1 uncultured Alphaproteobacteria bacterium
GTCGGAAATCAGGATGCTTTGCGCATCAGCGTCGTGTTCCGCCTGGGCCAAGAGGTCGAGCGCCAACCAGCGCGGGTCAGCGGTTTCATCCGCAACGATCAGAACTTCAGAAGGGCCAGCAATCATATCAATGCCAACTTGGCCAAAGACCTGCCGCTTAGCCTCCGCCACATAGGCATTGCCGGGGCCGACGATCTTATCAACTGGCTGAATTGGGCCTGCCCCATAGGCCAGCGCAGCGACAGCTTGAGCCCCGCCGATACGCCAAACTTCATCGGCACCGGCCAGTGCCGCTGCAGCCAGCACCATGGCGTTGTCCTTACCGTCCGGCGTCGGCGCGACCATTGCGAGCCGTTGGACGCCAGCGACCTTGGCCGGGATAGCGTTCATCAGGACCGAGCTTGGGTAAGCGGCTGCTCCACCTGGGACATAGAGGCCCACAGCATCAATCGCAGACCAGCGCATGCCGAGGCGCACGCCGATTTCATCCGTATAATCAAAGCCTTCCGGCAATTGCTTCTCATGAAATGCGCGAATACGGGCAGCTGCGGTTTCGAGCGCCGCGCGCAGTGGTCTCGTCAACCCAGCTAGCGCGGCTTGCATGAGGCTCGGATCAACACGAAGCGCATCAGCGTCCGCCGCCGTGAAGCGGTCGAACTTCGCCGTTGCATCTAGAACGGCGGCAGCACCGCGTGTTTGGACGTCCTGAATGATCTCACGCACCGGGCCATCAACCCGCGCGGCGACGCCTGTCCGGCGGCTTGCCAGGAATGCGGCCAGTGCCGTGTCGAAATCCGGCTGGCTTGAGCTAAGCCGCGCGGTCATCAAGCGCTCGCTGAAACCGGTCAATCCAGGCGCGGACCACATCTGGGCGGGTTTTCATCTGGGTACGATTCACGATCAGGAGCGATGACACATCAGCGATATGCTCAATCTCGACAAGACCATTTGCCTTAAGCGTAGACCCTGTTGAGACAAGATCAACAATGCGCTGGCAGAGGCCCAGCACGGGGGCCAGTTCCATAGCCCCGGAAAGCTTGATGCATTCCGCCTGAACACCGCGCGCTGCGAAGTGACGGCGGGTGATGTTCGGGTATTTTGTGGCGATGCGGACATGGCTCCACCGGCTCGGATCATCCTCCGGCGCTAGTTCCTTTGGCTCCGCAACCGCCAAGCGGCACTTGCCGATGCCGAGGTCCAGGGGCGCATAGACCTCTGGGTAATCGAACTCCATCACGACATCGCGCCCGGCAACGCCGATATCTGCACCGCCAAAAGCCACAAAGCTGGCGACATCAAAGCTGCGGACCCGGACGATTTCCAGCCCCGGTATATTGGCTTTGAAGCGCAATTGGCGGGCGTCGCTATCGTCGAACGCGGCTTCTGGATGGATACCGGCAGCGTCCAGGATAGGACGCAGATCCTTGAGGATCCGCCCTTTGGGCAAGGCGAGCCGAATTGGCTCCGCTGCAGTGAACGGCACGACTGACATGGGGTCTTTCCCAGTTCCCTTGAAACTATGCGCCGCGTTGTACGCCTGCACCCGTCCTACGTCCACCCAACGGCGGCTAGGGCGTACATATGGCGCAGTGCCACAAACGCATTAGGTCAGCACGACTTTGCCGATGGCTTCGCGGTCAATCAACATCTGCAAGGCCTTCGCAGCATCTGCGAGCGGCAGCACGGTGGAGACCATGGGGTTCAGCTTGCCTGCGCTCGCCATATCGCAGAGGGCAGTCATGTTGGCGGCGGCGATCTCCGGCTGAAAATCCGTTAGCCCGCCAAGGCGGACGCCAACGGCACTGGCGCCCTTAATCAGCAGATGGTTCGTCTTCGCCAGGGCTGGTGCACCAGCCAGGAAGCCAAGGATGAGAATACGCGCACCCCAATTCAAGCAGCGCGTCGCCTCATCGAAGGCCCAGCCGCCAAGTGGGTCCCAGATGACGTCTGCACCTTTGCCGCCTGTGCGCTTCTTGACCATTTCCCGGAACCGGCCCGGATTGCCATCTGTCGGCGAGCCATAGTCGACGGCGTCATCCGCACCGGCTTCAATGCAGGCTTTACGCTTCACTTCTGAGGACGCTACAGCGATCACGTTTGCGCCAAGCGCCTTACCGACCTGGATCGCCGCAAGGCCGATGCCGCCTGCAGCGCCTAGCACCACCAAGGTCTCGCCGGATTGGATATTCGCCCGCTGGACCAACGCGTGATATGCGGTGGCGTATGCAGAGCGGAAACAGGCCGCCTGCTCCATAGAAAGACCATCGGGCACCAGTACCGTCTCCGCCGCTGGCGAAACGCCGAATTCTGCAAAGGCACCTGGGGTGTGGCGGCTCATCACTTGATCGCCGATCTTGAAGCCCGTGACACCTTCACCAAGCGCAACGATCTCGCCGGCAGCTTCACCGCCGGGCACAAATTCGGGCTCTGGCCGGAACTGGTATTTGCCGGCGACCATCAACACATCGACATATTGAACAGCGCGCGCTGCGATCTTCACTTTGACCTCGCCCGGCCCCGCTTCAGGTTCCGGCCAGTTTTCACGAAGGGCAACGGCTTCCGGGCCGCCAAATCGCTCACAGACGATTGCGCGCATTATTTTATCCTTAAATATCAGATATCAACGACGATATATTCATCTTCAATCGTAACGTCTACGGTCTCTGCCTCATAGGCTTGTTCAACCACTTCCTCACCTTTAGCCACATCGAACGCATAGGCGCGGGTCCTCCAGCGTTGCGGATCAAAGCGAGATTTTCCGGTGCGGATATCGAATTCCCAGCCATGCCACGGGCAGCGAACAATCTCACCCCCACGGGAATATTTGTATCGGCCTGGACCTTCAGACTCGACCAGCCCAATCAGCCGCCCCTCGCACAGGCTACCGCCCATATGTGGGCAGCGGTCCATAAGGCCGAAATACTCGCCATCCAGATTAAAGATGGCGACTGGCGTGCCGGCGACATCGACCTTAAGACGCTCGCCCGGCGGCACATCCGCAGCGGCGGCAACGACATGTTTCGTCATTAGCGGAGTCCGTATAAATCCAACGCATTGCCCAGGAAGAAGTTCTCCCGCGTCGCATCATCCACCTTTGGCAATGGCAAACGCGCCGGATCGTCAAAGTCCCAATGGGGGTAATCGGTCGCGAAGAGCAACTTGTCCCAACCAATCCATTCCATAGTGTCTTTAAGGTGGCTACGCCGATCGGGCTCCTCGAAGGGCTGTGTGGTCAACCAGACATGATCGCGGATATATTCGGATGGCGGGCGCTTCACATGGGGAAGCTCATCCCGGTTCTTTTCCCAGATACGGTCCAGGCGCCATGCGAGCGGCGGCAGCCACGCAAACCCGGCCTCGACCACAACGATCTTGAGGCCAGGCGTGCGTTCAAACACGCCTTCCATCACCAAGCTCATCAACATCGCCTGCGCCGATTGGGCATGGGCGACCATGTCTTCGATATAGTAACTGGGCCAGCCGGAAGACGTGCTGGGCGTGCCGCCAAAGCCAAACGCATGGACTGCCAACGGCAAGTTAGCAGCGGCGCAGGCTTCATAGATCGGCCAATACCGGCGCTGGCCCATGGGCTCAGACGTGCGGATCAGCATGAAGGCCTGGACATAGTTCGGGTCACCCGCGCGCCGCTCAATCTCTGAGACGGAGAGTGCTGCATCTTCATAGGGCAAGCAGACAGAGCCTTTGAGGCGCGCGTCTTGGCTGGTCCAGTGCGAAATCTGCCAGTCATTGACGGCACGGCAATATGCGGCGGCGAAATCAATGTTCTGCAGCCCCTGCCCTGATTTCAGCGGGTTCAGCACGCCAAGCTTAACGTTGTGCAAATCCAAATGATGCTCGCCCATGAATTTCACATCGGACCCAGGACGCCCACCTTCCGGCGGGTAAGCGTCACGCCGAGACGCGTCAGGCTGGCCTTTCGGATATGCGGGGCCGTTTTGATAAGGCTGGCGCAGGAGCAGGCCGTAGGTTTCGTTGTGCTTTTGCCAACGCTTTTCGAGATAGGGATAAATCTCTTTCTCGACGGATTTTGGGCTTGGATGGATGTCACAATCGGCGATGGCCAATTTGGCGGATTGGTTCACATCAACAGACGTACGCGTTTCAGTTTTTACATTCATCACACGGTCTCCTTCAGCCTTGGATACGTGGCGAGAGGGTTATCTTGGCATATTTTCTGCGCGAGCGCAGGGGAGAGGCCTTCTGGCAGTGCATCGTCGCCATCGAACTGCCAATGGGGGTAGTCCGTCGAGAATAAGAGCATCTCGTCGCTTTCGAAATGGTTCATCAACCGCTCGACCGCGTCAGCGCTTGGCGGCACATCGCGAGGATTGATGGTGAGACGCACGTGATCCTTCGCGATTTCCATCGGGTGCCGGTCGACCCAGGGGATCTCCATGCGCAGGCCACGCCAGAACTTTCCAAGCCGCCACATATGGGAGGGCAGCCAGGCGAAGCCAGATTCCAGCAGAACGACTTTAAGGTCCGGAAATTCCGCAAACACGCCTTCTGTCATGAGGCTAGAAAGCGTTGTCTGGAAGGCTTGGGCCTGTGCTGCGGAATCTTCCGCATGATATGAGGGCCAGCCCACTGGCGTCACAGGGTGCCGGTATGCACTGCCGGCATGAATGCCGATGGGCAGGCCGTGGCGTTCTGCGGCTTTGTAAATTGGCCAATAGCGACGACGCCCCAAGGGCATTTCATCCATCACCAACATCAGCACTTGAACGAAGCGCTTATCGCCAGCGAGGCGGTCAATTTCAGCCGCCGCGTATTCCGGGTTTTGGGGCGGAATTACGATGGAAGCGCGGAGGCGCGGTTCCTTATCCAGCCATTCCGCTGCCATCCAGTCATTGACGGCGCGGGCATAGGCATAGGCCATGTCTTCAGTATAGAGCAGTTGCACGCCATAGAGGCAGTTACAGATCGCTAGGCTGGTCTGGAACTCGTCCAGCGCTTCCACGCGAAGCCGGTCTAGGTCCACGCCAGCCTTGCCGGTTTCAGGCTTCCAATCTGGGCGAGCTGTCATGGGCGCATTGTTTGGATAGCTGATGGAATCCAGCTCATGCACGCCACGCTGCACGATCATGTCGCGCCAGTGGTCGTCAAAATACGGCAACAGTGCTTTCACACTTGGCACGGCTGGGTGCAGATCGCAGTCAATCGCACCTGGAGCGACGGCGGGCATGGGGCGATATCTCCTAAAACTTAATCAGACGCAGCGATGCGCCAAGCTTCCGCATCGAACGCGACGTGCTCACCAAAGCAATGCACTTCGGTGCTCGAAGGCAGCGCTTCCTTTGTATAGGCGACTTCGGGTGCCGCCAACCGGCGTACAACTGGCTGCGTCGCTAGCCACTGGTCCGGCGGCAGCAGCGTGCTTTGGCGCTGTGTCACATCAACAATGAAATAGTGATGGGGAATAACGATTTTGGGCTGAAGACGGGCGATGATCTCGTCAACCATGGTGTTGCCCATAACGTGCTGAGAATCATCTGCAGGCAAAAATACAATGTCGACGTCGCCGATCATATCCCACACGGCTTCTGGCGCATTATGCCGATTATCACCCCAATGCAGGATACGCATGCCGCCCGTTTCGACCGTAACCAGCACATTGTCCCAAGAACGCGGATTATCTGGCGGGGAGATATCCACGCCCGTGAAGCGGTAGTGAATCGCCTTGAAGTCATATGTGGCAGTGCTTGAATCTGTGGCGTGCTTGTCCGCGATACCGCTAATCGCGACATCTCCAAAACCAAACCGGCCAATCGGGCGATCTAGCAGAACGTGCGCATCAAGCCGTTCCAACGCGTCATGGTCAAAATGCGCGTGGGTGGATACGCCGATATCAACTGCCACCTCCGGCATGTCGGCAAAATACCAATCCCACTTGCCGCTTGGATGATTGCGCCATGGATCAACCATCACCGAAATGCCTTCAGGAGATGTGATCCGAAACGCCGACGAGCCAAAATAGGCGATCTGTACCGAACCCGGTGCGGTCGGGTCCATCGCCTTGCCTTGAAGCTCAATCATGCGGTTATGGTTGGTATCGCGCCGCCATGTCTGCTGGCCAGCGTCCAAATTCGGCATAGAAATCAATCCTCAAAAATCGCGACAGCGCGGATGGGACTGGCGGTGCCGCCCCGGATTTTCAGCGGGAACCCAGCAAATGTGAACCGCCCCTGCCTGATCAGCGCTTCCAAGTTCCACATGCATTCGATGTGCGTGATGTTCCGTTCACCGCAAGCCAGATGTGCTTTGAAGTTCGGCCCACCTTCCGGTGCCGGGCTAATCGCCTCCACGCCGAATTGCAGGATGCCTTTGTCAGCGAGCCAATGCACGGAATCAACGTGCAGACCCGGAAAATCATGCTGGTAGGCAGGCGATCCCCAAAGCCGCGCATTAACGCCCATATGCAGCAACACGGTATCGCGCGGTTTGATTTCCTCACCGGTTGCCGCCAATGCTGCTTCCATCTCATCCACCGTGATTTCGTGGCGAAGGGGAGCGTGAGAAAGGTCTAGGCAAAGGCCACCGGTATAGAAATTCTCAAGTGGAATTTCGTCGATGGAAGCGGCGTCTGGCGCATCGTTAAAATGGCAGGGCGCATCAATATGCGTTCCTGCATGATCCGACATCGCAAGCGACATAGCCTTGGAGGAAAACTGCACCCCACCGGCCTCTTTCTTTTCATCGTGATCATTCCATACAGTGATCACGACCGGCGGATGGCTCGGATGTGCAGGCGTGCGGTGGTATAGTTCGCGGGACAGATCGACGATGCGCATTGGCTGCGTCTCCGGATAAGGGATACAGGGTTTCGCCTGCATTATGGCGCAGGCAGGGCGCTGTAACAAAACCGTTGCAAAAGCGTCATATATCAGCCGCGAACAGGGCCTAGTTATGTCTGATGAAAAACATCAAAAGAGGCACAAAAACAACATGTCAGGTTTAGGGGCTTTGATCCTAGTGGTCGGGCCAAGCGGTGTTGGCAAAGATACGCTGGTGGACGGCGCAAAAGCGATCGTGGCACCATCACAGCGCTTCTTCTTTCCAGCCCGAACAATAACGCGGCCATCAGATGCGGGCGGCGAAGACCATATTGCGACTACGGAAGCTGATTTTCAGGCACGGGAGAGCAGCGGCGATTTCCTACTATCTTGGCGCGCACATGGGCTTTGTTACGGCATTAGCGCGGACACCACCGACGGTGCCAGACGGCATGGGCAGGCGGTTGTCGTGAATGTCTCCCGAGGCGTTCTGGATTGCGCCCGGAACCGGCTGCAGCCAGTGCGTATCATTTCTGTAACCGCTAGCGCAGACGCAATCCGCGCCCGGCTACAAGCCCGTGGACGGGAAGATGCTGCAGATATTGAAGCCCGGATCGCGCGCGCCTCAGCTTATGACGTTTCAGGCGGTGATGTTATTTCCGTCCTGAACGATGGACCGCCGGAAGATGGCATAGCCCGGATGGTAGAGGCGCTCGAGATCGCCTCAAGCGTGGAATGGAATCCGGCGGAGTAGTCGGAACGGAGCGCCCGGTGCAGGCTGCTCATAAACAGCAATTGCATCCGCCCGCATCACGCCACATGCGCCTTCAGCTTCCGCCATTACTCGCAGGGATGCTGCCAACCGTTCCCGAGCAGTATCGTCTGCGATCGCGCCGGTTAACGTCATGTGGAAGCGGAATTCTTCGAACACATACGGATAGCCCCATTCTGCCGTCAGGAAGGTTTGGCGCGGCGTTAGGTCAGCCGCATGACGCTTCGCCAGTTCAGCGGCATTCAGCGGCGCGCGGAATGGCTCGAAGGTTCTAACGCAGGCTGCCGCTAAATCTGCCATCGCCTGGCATGGCGCAATCATCCGAAAGGCGATGAAGCGACCAAGCGCTGCTACTCCCACAGAGGAACAGTCGAAGGAGTGCTGAGCCCGTGCAAAGCTTTCAGCAGCTTGGATCAGGCCCTCGACGGCCTGACCTTCCGCCAACCTGAAAGGCGGTTTTAGCGTCGCGTGAAACCCGTAATTTCGGGGCGATCCGGTTAGCGTCTCAAGCGCTGCACCATCCCAATCCGCCGAGGCGTCAC